>NZ_FUYE01000011.1 GCF_900167535.1 Prosthecobacter debontii | reverse complement strand
CCAGAATCAAACTCTCCAAAAATTGGTGCTGGCATCTTTTGAATGCCAGCTAAATTGAACCTTGTTTTCTTTCAAACAAGCCACGCGTTATCCACACGCAGCGCACAATTTAGCTTTCGTTTTTGTCTCTCCAAATTCCTCAAACTCACTCGCCCTAGAGGCTCATTCGCTCTCGTAATCTGAAGATGTTGTTTTCTGAAAGATCCATTTCTAATCCGCTGAAAGTGAACCGCTTACAGCGTCTCGCTTCCCTCGTCTCAGCCGCTCCTGTTTCGGTGGCGGATTGGCAGTATGGACAGTTCCCCGCTCCCCGCAACCTCTTTCTGCTCCTTTTTTAAAGTTTTTTGACCAAAAAGGCCGGAAAACACCCCAAAATTGGCGGTTTTTTCAAATCGCTCTTTGTTAGACTCGGTTCGCTAACTTCAAGTTTGTTAACGATTACGAACGTATCAGCTCTGTTAACGATTTGGCGGAGCTTTTCAGAGCTCAAAAGGTCTGTCCGTGAGGGTTGGGGCTTCATTTTTCGAGGAATCCTTCTCACAACGATCAACGAAGGTTAGCTTCATGTGTTCACATGAATATTACCGAGAGCCTCTCGATGCGGCTCAATCTCGCTTTCGGTGACTGCAAACGTGAGTTCGGTGCCGTTGTGGGCTGTCTCTTTTCGAGATCTGGACATAAAAAAGGAGTGTCTAAGACACTCCTGATCCTTGGTTTATTGGAATGTTGAAACTCAGACCCTGGGTTTCTTAGCCAGTCTCCAGACTAGCCAAGCCACAATATTCACGACGGCTAAGGCTCCTAAAAGCTGCGTGAGGGATTGCGCCAGAGATCCTTTTCCCAATCCGCTGCCGACCAATGTGAAGGCAAGGTTCAAGGGCAGGTAACCCGCCACTGTCCCCAACAGAAAGATGGAGTGGGCGACTCCAGAGACGCCGAGCAGGACATTCAGGACCAAACCGGGCAGCATCATTTGCCGAACCCAGAAGACTTTAAGAAAGGACGGCTTCTCCAGCATCTGCTTGAGCCACGGCCAGCGTTCAGCACGTGCCAACACCGCACGCCGCGCCCCCGCACGCGTCATCATAAAAGCCCCGTAGGAACCCAGCACAGATCCGCTCAAGGAAAGGATCAACCCTTCCATAAACCCAAAAATGAGACCGGCTGCGGCACACAAGGGCAATCGAGGCAGCCCAATCATCACCCCTACCGCGCACATGGCAATGAAGGCAAAGTGAGCCAGCCAGCCTAGGTCATCTACAAACTGCTTCCATATCTGTACATTGGTGATCCAGGCCTTCAGAGGAGTGAAATGCGCCACGATCATGAAGAGGGCAATGACTGCCACCATGATCAGCACCCGCCGGTTTTCTCTCCGCATGGACTTACCCGTTTCGGCTTGCACATGCGCCTGCATGGATTGTTCCGAGCTGTTGGGAGTAGGATCGGAGGAAAGAGGATCGCTGGCCGGTGGATTCATCAAGGCCTTCAATCACGTGCGAAGAGCTACCCTTCTCAACTCGGAATCTGTATCTTTATCTCAAGGGAACCGCATCTCGCACGTTAAGGAGACACTGAGCCATGAATACGGAATCTTTTTCTCGCCGCCAGTTTCTCCAGTGCAGTGGCCAGGCTCTCGCCTCCGGCCTCCTCGCTTCACCGCTGCTGACCGCAGCGCCAGCCTCCGCCACTCAAGCCCCCAGAGGGGAAACCCTCGTTCAGCAGCTTTATGGCAGCCTGAAAGAAGACCAAAAGAAGCTGCTATGCTTTGGATGGGAGGATCCGCGGCGCCTCAAAGTCGATAATAACTGGCACATCACACCGCAAAAACTCCGCGATGTCTTGAGTGGTGATCAACAGGATCTGGTGCGCCAGATCTTCGATAGTCTCCACAGCGAGGCTTATAAAAAAGAGGTCTGGCGACAGTTCGACCAGGACAATAAGAGCGATGGCGGTTTTGCCAGTTCCTCCATGGCCTTGTTCGGCCAGCCGGGCAGCGGCCAGTTTGAGTTTGTGCTCACCGGACGTCACTGCACACGACGTTGCGACGGAGATAGTGAGGCCGGCACGGCTTTCGGAGGCCCCATTTTCTATGGGCATGCGGCCAACGGTTTTTATGAAAAGCCAGATCACGCTGGCAATGCCTACTGGTTTCAGGCAAAACGAGCCAATGAGGTCTTCCAGGCCTTGGATGGGAAACAACGACAGATGGCCCTGCTCGGCGAGGGCCGCGAAGAGACTGGAAACAAAACGGTACGTCTGACCGGCCGCACCACTGGACTGGACGGCATCCCGATGACCGAGTTGAGCGCTGATCAACAAGGCCTAGTGCGACAGGTCATTGGGGACCTGCTCGCGCCTTTTCGGCCGGAGGATTCTCAAGAGGCCATGAAATACATCGAAGCCGCAGGTTTTGATCATCTGCACATGGCTTTTTACAAAAACCAAGATGTCGGCAATGACGGGATCTGGGACGTCTGGCAGCTGGAAGGGCCTAACATGATTTGGTATTTCCGGGGAGACCCGCATGTGCACTGTTGGGCACACATTAAAAGTTAGGTTTTACGAAAATTTATCGAGAGCTGCTTGACAGGCCCGGGATTTGCTAGCGAACGTACTTCCCACGCAATCCTTAACTCCCGGCATAGGATGGAAGCGCTCTATTACATCTCAAAAGGCCAAAAGACCGTCGGACCGTGCACGCTCGACGATCTCTACAGCTACGTAGCATATGGTTCCGTACGAGACAATGATCTCGTTCGGAGGGATGGCTCCACAGAGTGGACGCCTCTACGCTCATTGAGCGAACTGGAAACAAATACGGCGGATCAAGCCAAGGACATCACGACACGCCGCCGCACAGCCCGCTACCGGGACTACGGCAAGGTGCCGGCAAATCGCCGCTCTGGAATCGTGATATGGCGCCTCATCTGGGGGTTCCTCATCGCTCCGCCGATGCTTTGGAAAGCCGCAATCTCGATTTATCAGGATCGGATCTACACGCCGAAAAAGGATGATCGTGGATACCTTTGTCAGTGGCCTCAATGGACCGAGCGTCTCGTGACGGGGATGCTCGTGCTCAATGGCCTCGTCTGGGTGACTCTCATTTGGCTCCTGTGGAAGGAAGCCACGCCGCTCGCTCGCGAAATCATTGCCATGTTCTCCGCGGGAGCTACCGCCTTGGCGGAATGGCTTGGCCAATAGAAATTGGCTCAGAATCCGCGCGCGTCGTGGATTCGATTGAAATTACCTCTTTGTTTGAATTTTAACAAAAACAAACAATTCCATTGCCTTTATCTCTATGGAAAATATAATAGATGTGATTTCAATCAATCCATGCGCGCGTTTTCAGCCTCTACCTCGCCTCGCGCCATCGTTAAGCGATGGTTGATCGCCGTGGCTGTGGCCGCTCTGATACTCGCCAGCGTGCACGCTCAGAGCCCGTCTGCCCTCAATGACAGCGCCACCATTAAGGTCAATTTTCCCAACTCACCCGTCCAAGCGATCATTCCCTTTTATACGCAGATCACAGGGAAGAAAATCATCTTGGACTCCGCCCTCCAGGGCGAGCCGCTCCGCATCATTTCCCCTGAGCCTCTGACCCGGAAGGAGGCGGTCGCCTTCATCGAGGCCACTCTACTGCTCAATGGCTATGCTATTGTCCCGGTGGATGATACCACGGTGAAACTCATCCATCACAGCGGTGGTAAGAGCCCCACACCTGAAGGGCTCAAGGTCTATAACTCCATCAAAGACTTGCCTGCAACCGAAGAGCTCTGCCACTTCGTCATGCCCCTGGTGCATATCTCGCCGGAAGAAGCCTCCAAGGCCTTTCAGCAAGTGATCAAATTGCACAGCTACGGGGCCATCATGCCGATGAAAAACGCAGCCGCGCTGATCATCACGGAAAACAGCACCACCATTCGTAGCATTTATGAGATCGCCCAGGTGATCGATGTACCTCCGGCGGAGATCGCCAATGAGATGATCAAGCTCGAGCGAAGCGATGCCGAAAGCGTCGCGGAGATCATCAATGAAATCTACGCGGAGGAAGAGAAGACCGAAACTATCCCTGCTCCCGCCACGACAGCACCCCAAGTCGTCGCTGCCAATGGAGCACGTACTCCGGTCATCAATCCCATGGGGGCTGCGAATACGGCCAACACCAATCCCAGCGTAGCCAAGGTCAAAGTCATCCCCCACCGCCGCACGAACAGCTTGCTGGTCATCGCCCGCCCTGTGGACATCACCTACATTCGAGGTCTGGTGGAGAAACTGGATCAGCAGGCGGATGACGTGACCTTCCTGAAGCGCAAGCTGGCCTATCTGGATGTCGGTGACTTTCTCCCGGTGGCCTATAACGCCTTGGCGAAAGACACGGACATTCAGAATGAAGCAGGAGATGCCATGTCAGGAGGAGGCCGCCGTGGCAGCAGTGCCCGTCGGCCAAGTGCAAGCTCCAATACCCCATCCACGGATGCGGCTCAAAACGACTCTTCCAGCCTGAATCAACCTTACTTAGGCGGCTATGGTTTCAATACAGGCAGCCAACAGACGAGCCGTGCAGAGCGCAGCCTGCTGGATGATCCGGATGTGATCTCCGCTCCCGAATCTCTGATCGTCGGTAAGACCCTCCTCATCGCCGATCCTCAATCGAATAGCCTCGTGGTCAGCGGCTCCCCCGAGCACATCGCGGTGATTGATCAACTCATCCGTGAAATGGATGTGCGCCCGCAGCAGGTCTACATCAGCACCATCATTGGCCAGCTCAACTTGGGCGGCGAGTTCAACTACGGCTTCGACTTCCTGAATATGCTGGATGACTTCACCATTCGGCAAAAAGACGTCAGCCAACCCAGTAGCTCGACTGCGCTAACAGGGGCCCTAGACATTCCCTTCAACATGGAAAACTTCGGCACCAGTTCCATGAGCTTTTACGGTCAACTGGGATCCCTCAGCCGGTATGTCAATCTTCTGGAAGGTAACAAGAACTTCAAAGTCCTCTCCAGCCCGAGCATGTTCACCACGAACAACGGTAAAGCGGTCATCTCCAGCGGCCAACGCATCGCGGTGCCAGTGAATATTCTCTCCAATGCCGGCATCAACAACATCGCCGCCACCAGTGCTAGCATTGATTATCGGGACGTCGTGTTGAAACTCGAGGTGGTCCCCCTCATCAACAACGACAACGAGGTCACCCTGCGCATCGCTCAGGTGAACGATAACATCGTGGGAGAGCAAAACATCTCGGGGAATACGGTCCCCACCATCGGCACCCAAGAGTTGCTCACCACAGTGACGGTCCGAGACGGTTCCACCATTGTCTTGGGCGGGCTGATCACCGAACGCACGGGCAACAGCGAGCGTGGAGCTATTTTCCTGCGCCGGGTGCCCGTCTTGAAGCACCTCTTCGGAACAACGGAAAAGACCACCACCCGGGATGAACTCCTGATCTTTATCCAGCCCAAGATCATCAATTCCACGGCCCCGCTCGATAGCCCGAACACCATCGAATCCAAGCGGAGCACGATCATGGAAGAGACCATCCGGTTTGGTATGCCTCTGGACGAGGTGCCGAAGGCAAAGCCCTATCAAAAGTAGCCTTCGCAATAAAGAAAAGGCTTGGGCTAAAACAGAGCCCCATTTTCCTTTTGCATCCCATCCTCTTAGCGTGCCATAAGAAAGGTATTCCCCTTCTATGGCCCCCGCCTCCACCTCCAGTCCCTACACCTGGCTGCGTTGGCTCGTCTTTGGTCTGATCCTGGGGGCTCTCGGCACGGGCTACGTTCAACTGGCGGAGAAAGACATCCTGAGCATCTCCGAACGTCAGCTCAGCCCTTTGGAAACCCGCCATCTTTCTCTGGCTGAGGCCACTGCGGAAGATCTACGCCCCGACTTCCGAGAGAGCGTTTCGGCACCGCTGAAAAAGCTCGCACCGCACCGCACGGACGGTCTCATTCAACCGCTCAGTCCCTGGCTAGCCGCCTGGATGCTGGATCCAGATCACCCAAAAGAATCGCTGGCTTACATCACCTGGTTTCGCACCGGTTTGACCGCCTCTTGCCTTATCCTTCTGGGACTGGCCTGCATGCGCTTTTTTGCCCTGCCTGCCACGCTTCTGGTCGTGACCCTCACCGGATTCCACGGCTGGGCCGAGACCTTGTCGCACTTCACGGGAGCCACGCTCTTCCAACTGTTCTTTCTGCTGACGTGGCTGGGCTGCGTCTATGGCCTGCAGCGGAATTCTCTATGGGTCTATGGGGCGGTGGGGGTCTTTGGAGGCCTCGCTTACCTTTCGCAGGACCGTATTCTGCCCCTCTTGGTCACCTTCATCCTGGTGACGAGTCTGCGGGCCTTTTGGGGATGGTTGTCTGCGCATTGGCGGCTGGGAGAAGGCACCACCCTGTGGCTACGGGACAATCACCTGTTTGGCTTGATCTTACTCGTGGCGGCTTTTTGTGCTGTCAGCGGCCCCCGCCTCACCGAGGCCCACCAGAAGTTCGGAGATGCGGCTTTTCAATATGTGGATCACATCCGCTGGCTGGATACCCCCGCCGAGGGAGAAGCCTGGATTGAGGCTCATCCAGACCGTTCAAGCCTGAAAAAGGTCCCTGCCCTGGAACGCCCTACAGCCCGACTGTATTTCCAGAGTCACGCCTCGGAACAGGTGCAGGGCCGCCTGCTCAGTGGGCTAGGACGCGTCATGACCCAGTGGCAAGGTCACGGCGGAGAGGCCCTCGCCGTGCTACTAGTCCTCCTCATCGTGACGGTGCTCGCCTGCTGGTGCAGCACGCCCCGGGCCTGTCATGCCGGGGAGCGTCTGCATCCCGAGACCGCCACGGCAGTGATCTTCGTGGTCGCGGCCACAGCCGCCTACCTCATCATCGCCGCCTGGGATTCAGCCCTGGTGGAGATACGCTACCTGCATGCACTCACCGGGCCTCTCGCCCTCAGCTTACTGTGGGGCTACGAAAGCGTGCTCCGCCGCGCCCGGCGCCGGGGGGCCGGCCCCATGCTGACTGGCGGATACCAGGCGGTGCTGTGGGTGTTGCTCGGAGCGACATGGTTCCAAATTTGGCAAACTCACCCCGAAGCACTGCCCAGCCTGCCTTGACTTGACTCTCTCTCCGCCAGGGTGGACACCTTTCACTCCCCCAATGTCCGCCCGTAAGCCCACGTTCATCCTCTCCTTCGACTTCGATGGCACGCTGGTTCATCCTGAGAGCACCCCCATTTTTCATCCCATGCTGGGGCAGATGATCCAGCAATTACGGACCCAGGGGGCCGCTTGGGTCATCAATACCGGTCGCAGTTTACCTCAAACGCTTCAAGGCTTGGCCCAATACGGCATCTTCATGGAGCCGGACTACATCATCGCCATGGAGTGCGATATCCATAAGCCCGGCCTGTTCAGCAAATGGACGGACTTCGGCCCCTGGAATAAACAGGCGCGGAAAGCCCATGAGCGTTTCGTGAAAGAGCACCGCGCCTCTCTGGACGCCATCCGCCACATGGTGGAGAGCCAGACTCAAGCCCAATTCCTCGCCGGTGAATATGGAGAGTTAGGCATCGTGGGCAGCAGTGAAGAAGAATTGGATGCTATCTGCGCCTACATTGATACCCATGCCACGCAGTTCCCTGACATCGGTTACCATCGCAATGGCATCTACCTGCGCTTCTCCCACAGCGGCTACAGCAAAGGCACCGCTCTGAGTGAACTGGCCCGCCTGCTCGGGCTGACTGCCAATCATTGCTTCGCGGCAGGGGATAACCTGAACGATCTCTCCATGCTCAATCCCCTTCATGCCCGTATGATCGCCACCCCCGGCAATGGCCTGCCCGCTGTGAAGCAGCATGTGCAGAACCATGGCGGTTTTGTCGCCACGCGTTACGCCAGTGAGGGCATGATCGAAGCCCTGTCCCATTTCTTTGGCGGTCAAAAGGCCTAACCAAACGTATCCCTACCTTCCCGTCTCGTCTCTGTCATGAATTCCACGGCCAACGTCCACATCGCTTCCAACATCCCCCTGCCCGCGCCTCGCGCCCTGGTGGCCGAGATTCCGCCTTCCGAAAGCCAGGCCGCTTTCGTGAGCCACGCTCGGCAGGAGATTCGGAACATCTTGTTTGGAGATGACAAACGCTTCCTGGTCATCGTCGGCCCCTGCTCGATCCACGATCCCGAAGCCGGCCTCGAATACGCCACCAAACTGGCCAAACTGGCTGAAGAGCTCAAAGACCGCCTCTGTATCGTCATGCGCGTCTATTTTGAAAAACCCCGCACCACCGTGGGCTGGAAGGGGCTGATCATGGACCCCGATCTGGACGGCACCTGCAACATCCCGGATGGCCTCCGCCTCGCCCGCCGCATCCTGCGCGATGTCCTCGAACTCGGCATGGCCACCGCCACCGAGCTCCTGGACCCCATCACCCCCCAATACATCGCCGATCTCATCTGCTGGAGCGCCGTGGGGGCTCGCACCACCGAATCCCAGACGCACCGCCAGATGGCCTCCGGCCTTTCCATGCCGCTGGGGTTCAAAAACGGTACCTTCGGCCACATCTCCCCGGCGGTGAATGCCATCAAGGCCGCCATCCAACCCCAAACTTTTCTCGGCGTCAGTGAAGACGGCATCGCCTCCGCCGTGACCACCAGCGGGAATCCCGACTGCCACATCATCCTGCGCGGCGGTGAGGACGGTCCCAACTATGGAGCCGACGACGTGGCTGAAACCCGTGCCGCCCTGGAGGCCGCGAAGCTCAAGCCTTCCATCATGATCGATGCCAGCCACGGCAACTGTGCCAAGGATCACACCAAGATGCCCCAAGTCTTCCGTGAGATCGTCCGCCAGCGAGCCGCAGGCGAGGACTCCATCATCGGTGCCATGCTGGAGAGCAATCTCGTGGGAGGAAACCAGAAGTTCCCCCGCCCTCTCAACGAGCTGACCCGCGGCCAATCCATCACCGACGCCTGCATGGACTGGGCCACCACCGAGCAAGCCCTGCGCGAAGCCCACGCCCTGCTCGGGTAAACCCCGACCTGACGCGATAACGCGCCTTCACACGGTCAGCTTCAGTCGTTGGACGGGTTTGTCCGGCATTGGACCTCCTTAACTCGCTGGATCAAGTTGCCGGATAACCCGTCTATCCGAGCGACGTAACGAGACCTCAAGGCCTTCGATCTACAAAACAAAGGCAGAGAAAGGCATGCCTTTCTTGACCGCCACATCCAAGGGCTGCCACCTCGCTCATGAGCCGGGTTATCCGGCAACGAGGGCGTCAGAAGAAAAGTCTCTCCCCAGCCGGACAAACCCAGCCTACGGTGGGACCGCTGTCCGCACACCCTGCATCGCTCCACGGACACTCTGCATCATGCAGCCTGAGACTGAAGGCCCCTTATGAGACTAGCAGCCTTTTAGTTGAGCGTGTTCTCAATAATCCCGAGCGAGCAGATAATCTGCCAGCTCACGGAGGCGGCCACCGCGATTGCCAAAGACTTCCAGGGCCTGATGGGCCGCTTGGGTGAGTCGATGGGCTTCATCTCGGGAGGCGTCCAGGCCGATGAGGGCCGGATACGTGGACTTCTCCGAGGTCAGATCCTTCCCGGCACTCTTGCCCAGCTTTTCACTGGTCTGGGTGACGTCCAGGATGTCGTCGATGATCTGAAAGGCCAGCCCGGTGGCCATGCCAAAGTCTTCCAGCGCCTTCAGTTCTTCCGGCTGGCAATCCGCACTCATGCCCCCGAGCTTCAGGCTCGTGGTCAGCAGGGCAGCGGTTTTGTTCTCGTGGATGAAACGCAGAGCCTCCAAGGGCAGCTTTTTCCCCTCGCCTTCCAGGTCGGCCACCTGCCCACCGACGAGGTGCAGACTGCCCGCCGTCTTGGCCAGCTCACGCACCAGGGCCGCAGCACTGTAGCGAACGGTCACTTGAGTCTTCACCACCAGTTCAAAGGCCAGCGCCTGGAGGGCATCCCCCGCTAGAACAGCGACTCCATCGCCAAACACCTTGTGACAGGTAGGCACGCCACGACGGAAGTCGTCATTGTCCATGCTGGGGAGATCATCATGGATCAGCGAGTAAGTGTGCAGGCACTCCACCGCAGCCGCCGCAAAGGAAGCCGCCTCCTTACTACCGCCACTCGCCTCCGCCGCAGCGAGGCAAAGAATCGGGCGCAGCCGTTTGCCACCCGCGAAAACACTGTGGCGCATCGCCTTGTGTATCGTCGCCGGAGCGGTCTCGGCAGACGGGATCAAACGGTCAAGCACGCCATCCACATAGGCACAACGGTCGGTGAGGTAGGTTTTGAGATCAGACATTTAGCGAACAAAAAAGAAAAATAGGACGGGGTTCTGAACCCATCAGTGGTGGTTACGGCGAAGGTCCTCGGCCAGGTGCTTGAAGTCACCCGCCTCACACCACTTCACAAAACGCTCCGTCAGGCGCTTCAACTCATCCCACTCATGACGAATCTTCTCGGACTCGTCCGGGCTGATGGTGTTATCCGCCGCCGCGTGGCTGATCGCCGCCAGCAGTCCAGCGAATTGCTGCACGATCTCCTGCGTGGCTGGCATCACCTCCCGGCCCGGCGCTTTCCCTGTGGGAGGGTTCCGTACAAAGACGCCGCCAGCCTGCTGGCAGAGCCATTGGATGAGATGATCGTTGCCGGTAAGCTCATACAGCTGCTTCACGCGATCCAGCGGATTGGAGGCACCACTGCCCTCCTCTTCATCGCGCTGTCCCCACTTATAGACCAATGAGAGAGAGACTCCCATCTGGGCTGCGATTTCTTTGACGTGGGCCTTATCCAGCGCCTGGCGAATGACTTCGTGGGACTCCATACGCCCCTTTTTCACGAAGCCGGGCCGCTTGGCAAGCTGGAATCCCTAGGTTCGATGGCAAATCCCGCCACATCCCCCATCCGAGCATAGACTTCACGCCCCTGGGCACTCTGCTGTAAAAGATCGTCCGAAAACTGGATGCGGCCCGGTTCAAAGATCGTGATGAAACAAGACCCGCCGAAGCGAAAATAGCCTTTTTCGTCCCCCTTCAAGACCGGCGCATCTGCGGGAGACGTGTGAACGACGGACCCCACACAAGTCGCCCCGACTTCCAAGAGCAACACCTCACCGAATTGCCCCGTCTGCAGGCGAGTGACGTAACGCTTGTTCTCCCAGAAAATGCTGGGGCGTTTCATGAAGGCGATCGGACTCACCGAATACAGGGGGCCATTGATCAATCGGGGTGTCTCTGCCACCCCGCCACAGGGGAAGTGAAAGCGATGGTAATCCGTGGGGCAGAGGCGGGAAATCAGCACCGCCCCCTTTTCATAGCGAGCCGCCAGTTCCGCATCATCCAGGAGAGCCGGGAGATGGAACTTCACCCCTTTGACAAAAAAGTCCCGACAGAGCGAGACGTCGGGGATCACAAAATGACGCCCATCCGCAGGCAGAGCCACCGCCTGAGGATCCGCCACAATCGGCCTGGCCCCTGGCTTCAGGCGACGATAGAAGAACTCATTGAAGGTGCGATAGCTCTCCACTGGCTCCGCAAACTCCGAGGTATCCACCCCGTAAGTTTCCAGGAAAGGGCGGATCTTCGCCGCGCTATCCAGGTCATCCATCCGCTGCCCGTAGATCTCCGAAAAGATCGCCCGCTTCACGAGCAGATGCAGGGCCAGCTTGCCCAACGGGTTTTCATACACAAAACGCAGGGGCCCCTCCCCATACACCGCCTCCGTCTCGAGGCGTTGCGTCCGGCGATTATAAAACTGAATGGGTGCGGCTGGCATGGTCAATCAGATCATATGACAATGTAATATGCGCAGAGCAAATGCCGCTTGGCCGTATGGCGCGTTTATTGCATGGTAAGACCCATGGCCGAGGAGACCCCAGCTTCGCTTCAGGAACCCGCCCGCCGCTCCGGCTGTTGGCGGCTGTTGGGTATCCTTCTTGCCCTCTTCCTCATCGGCGGCGGATTGATCGCTTGGAAATTCACCGATCTCACTCGCCTCGGCTTGGAGTGGATGAATTCCAAGCTCATCACCCAGGACATCAACGAGACCTTCCGCCAGTCGGTGACTCGCATTGCCTCCACCGATGGTGACATCCTGGAGGTGGCCACCATGGAGACGGATGAAACCGTGACGAAATACGACATGAAGACCCTCTTCAACCAGACGGTCTATCTCGGCACCACCATCTCGGAGATCCGCACCCCGGTGGTTTATCGCTACCACATCAAGCTCTCTGACAAATGGCAGCTTCGGGTGGAGAACGGCCAATGCATCGTCCACGCTCCACAGCTCCGCCCGACCCAGCCTCCCGCCATCCGCACCGACGGCATGCAAAAGAAATCCGAAGCTGGCTGGCTGCGCTTCAACGCCGCTGAAAACCTGGCTGAGCTGGAAAAAAACCTCACTCCCACCCTGGAAAAACGCGCCGGGAATCGCAGTCACCTCAACCTCGTTCGTGAATCTTCGCGCAAATCTGTCGCCGAGTTCGTGAAAAAATGGTTCCTCCAGCAAGATCCCACCCTGCGTGATCAGGTGCAGAGCATCACCGTCATCTTCCCCGACGAAATCCCCCCCAACGGCCAACCGCGCACTTTGCCACCGACTTTGCCGTTGAGTGATCATCCGTGACTCTTTCTGTATCTGAATTGACGGGGAAATGGGGCCATACGTGCCGTTCAGACGATTCAAGAGAGTTGGGATTCGAACTTGCTCCCAGCCACTCTCCGTAACATTGCGTCTGCCCCATGCCCGTCAGTTTTCTGTTTCGAGTCTTACGCCCCATCACCGTTCTCGTTCTTTCAGCGGTCGTGTTACTCACCAGTTGCCAGGCCAAGCTCATTTATTATCCGCGGTCGTATCATGAGGGTTACCGCAAGGTGCTGGCGAAACGGAGTGGGGCGCGGATCGAATACACGACGGGACAGGGCCAGCAGGTGGCGCACTACATGCCGCCGATGAATGGCAAGAAACCCACGAAGGTGTGGCTGTGCTATGGGGGGAACAACTACCTGGGGCTGGACTGGATGCAGTATCTTACGGCCTGGGACCCCAGCTTTGGTTATCTGCTGATGGATTACCCAGGCTATGGGGACTGCCAGGGGATCCCGAACCCGGGCCGTATCCGAGACAGCTCCCGAGAAGCGGTCCAAGCCCTGGCGCGACATCTGAATGAGACCCCGGAACTCCTCCTGCCTCGGATGGGCGTCCTATGCCACTCCATCGGCTGTGCGGCGGGTCTGATGGCGGCTGATGATCTCAATATCCGGCGAGTGATCCTGATCGCCCCCTTCACGACCCTGACGGAGATGGGAAAACGCTTCATCGGCTGGCCGCTCTGCTATGTGAACATGCACCGGTTTAACAACCGTCGGCATCTGGCGCATGTGGTGGATAAAGGGGCCAAGGTGGTGATTTTCCACGGCACGGCCGATCAGGTCATCCCCATCTCCATGAGCCGGGAACTGGCCGCTGCGCATCCGGGGCGAGTGACCCTGCACGAGAAAGAGGGGGAGGATCACAATTACATCCTGAACAACATCGGGGTGGAAGTGGGAGATACGATGTCTAGCCTTTGATCGTGAATGGCTTTCGCATGGATCACGTCCATGCTTGAGTCACCCTCCCTTCTCATGCTGCCCTCCCTCCCTGCCAGTCATCCCTTTTCACCGCTCGTCGCGAGTGGGAAGTGGCTGCGGGTCGATGGAGATAAATGGAATCTCCATGGGGTGAGTTATGGCCCCTTTCGCCCCCGAGAGGATGGGGCGTCGTTTCCCGCTCCCGAGAGGCTGGCGGCAGATTTCCAGCAGATCCGGCGGTTGGGATTCAATACGGTGCGGCTGTATGATCTGCCGACGGAGGACGTGCTAGAGGGGGCGGAGGCGGAGGGATTGCGCCTGCTGGTGGGCATTCCCTGGACGGATCATGTGGATTTCATGCATGATGGGGCTCTGCGGCAACAGATCGAGCAGACGATCACCGATGCGGCGCGGCGGTTTCGAGATGTTCCCTGTGTCGCCGGTTTTTTGGTCGGCAATGAGATCGAAAAAAACCTGGCTCGCTGGATGGAACCGGGGCGGGTGCGGCGCTTTCTGGAGGGGCTGATCGAAATCGGCCGACGCGAGGCTCCGGCGAAGCTCTTCAGCTACGCCACCTATCCGAGCACGGAATATCTGGTGCCTTCGAATGTGGATTTCCTGGCGGTGAACTTGTATCTGGAGCACCCGGCGGCGCTGGAGTCCTACCTGCAACGGCTGCAGAATCTGGCGGGAGACAAACCGCTGGTCATCACTGAATTTGGCCTGGATGTGGCGGCTCATGGCGAGCAGGCGCAGGCGGAGACTCGGGCGTGGTTTCACCGACTCTGTCATCGTAACGCCGTCGCTGGAACGGTGTGGTTTAGCTTCACGGATGAATGGTTCCGAGGTGGAGATGACATCACACGCTGGTCCTTCGGGCTGGTCACGACAGACCGACAGGAGCGAGCCGCCTGCCATTTGGATCTATCCCCTGGCCCCCTCGTGGATAACCCGCCTCGCATCTCCGTGGTGGTCTGCACCTGGAATGGCGGTGCGACGCTGGCGGATTGCCTGAGCTCGCTGCAAAAGCTGCGGTATCCGAACTTTGAGGTGCTCTTGATCGACGATGGCTCCACGCAGGACATCGCTGCCATTGCCCATCGCTTTCCCAGCGTCCTCTACGTGCGGCAAGACCACGCTGGGCTGAGTGTCGCGCGCAATCGAGGTGCCTCGCTGGCCACGGGTGAGATCGTCGCCTACACGGATGATGACTGCATCGCCGATGAAGACTGGCTGACGCATTTGGCCACGGGCTTCGATGATCCTCAGTGGGTGGCTGCAGGGGGGCCAAATATTCCACCCCGCCCACGTAATCGCACCGAGGCGGTCGTGGCGGCGGCTCCAGGGGCTCCGGCGCATGTGTTGCTGAATGACATTGAGGCGGAGCATCTGCCCGGATGCAATCTGGCCATCCGAAAACGAGCCTTGGAGGCCATTGGCGGCTTTCAGGCTCAATATGTGGCGGCAGGAGATGATGTGGACGTCTGCTGGCGGCTCCAGCAAGCGGGTGGCAAACTCCGCTTCGTGCCGGGAGCCATGGTCTGGCATCACCGCCGCTACAGCATCCAGGCCTATTTCCGCCAGCAAGCCGGCTATGGCCGTGCGGAGGCCTTGCTGATGAAAGATCATCCTGAGCGCTTCGGAGCGCTGGGGGGGGCACGCTGGATCGGCGGTATTTATGGTGACCGCGCTGTGGCTCCGCCCCTCGATGAAGGCAGCATTTACCACGGGCCTCAGGGAGAAGGTTTATTCCAAGGCATCTACCGCCAGGGCCTGCGCTGCTGGCTGGACTGGACAGGTGGCGTGATCTGGGTGGCGCTCGTGCTGGGGGCCCTGGTAGCGCAGTGTCCGTCCACGGCTGCGGTCGTGATCGCACTTTCGTGGCTCCAAGCGGCTTATCGACAGAGGTTGCTGACGCACCCACCTTTTTCACTCGGAACTTCCGAATCACTTCTTTTGTTAGGCCTCTGCTGGATCCAGCCTGTGGTGCGTGAATGGAAGCGCCTGGTCGGCATGGTGCAACTGGGGGCCAGACCCGCCGGATCACACGCCAATCCGCCTCCAAACCCGGTGGTTCGCAGGCCTAGCAAGGTGTCCATCCCATTGCTGGAACTGTGCTTCTGGAACGAAGTAGGTGTAGGACGCACTCAATGGCTCGATGCGATGCGGCGGCATCTCGCTCAAAAAAACATCCCCATCCGCGAAGACCAAGGCTGGCGTCTCTTTGACCTGGAAGCCGTGCCTCATCATATCATTTCACCGGCTTTTTTGACGGTGACCGAATACCATGGAGAACGGCAGCGGCTGACACGCATCAAGCTTCTGATGCGCATCCAATGGCGACTCATCTTCGGTGTGACCGCTCTACTGGGGCTGGTGGGCTTGCTGGCTCATCCACATCCCCTGTTGGCGGATTTGGCAACCCTCAGCATCCTGGGGCTCAGCACTTTCATCTGGGCTCTGCGGCAAAGATTCAAACGAATGATCCTGGATGCCGCGAAGTTGATTGGGCTTGAAGTGAAGTCTTGAGCCGCGGTCGCCGATTGTTCTCGGCAGCGGGCTGCGAAATCGGTTAGTCTTCACTTGCTATGAAACGCCCCGCTTCCCTCGCCGAGCTGCCGTCGTCATTCGATCTCGTCATCGTCGGTGGAGGGGCCTCAGGTTTGGGCGCAGCTGTGGATGCCGCCGAGCGTGGACACACCGTCCTACTGGTGGAGCAGGCGGATTTTGCCAAAGGCACCTCCAGCCGCAGCACGAAGCTGGTGCATGGCGGGGTGCGTTACCTGAAGCAGGGCAATGTCTCCCTGGTGCTGGAGGCCCTGCGTGAACGTGGACTGATGTGCCGAAATGCACCGCATCTGGTGCATAGCCTGCCGTTTGTGATCCCGAACTACCACTGGTGGGAGGGGCCCTTCTACGGCATCGGCATGAAGGTCTATGACGGCCTAGCCGGGAAACTCGGGCTGGAACCTTCCCGCTATTTGAATCGAGAGGACGTGATCGACCTGCTCCCGAACATTGAGCAGCAAGATCTCACCGGTGGCATCATTTATCACGATGGTCAGTTTGATGACTCAAGGCTCGCGATCAATCTAGCGCAAACCGCTGAGGAACTCGGAGCGGTGTTGATGAACTACACGCGCTGCTGCGGCGTGCTCAAAGAGGGGCCGCATGTCTCTGGCGTTCGACTTCGAGATGAGGAGAGCGGAGAAGAAAGGGAGATCCAAGCCCGTGCCGTGATTAATGCGACGGGTGTCTTTGCCGACGAAGTCCGCCGCATGGATGATGCCCAAGCGAAGACCATGCTCAGCCCCAGTCAAGGCATCCATTTTGTGCTGCCGCGTGAGTTTCTGCCAGGCGAAACGGCCATCATGATCCCCAAAACAGATGATGGCCGAGTGCTCTTTGCAGTGCCTTGGCACGGTCGCGTGGTGGTGGGCACGACGGACACGCCGGTGGAAGAGGCTTCACTCGAACCTCGCGCTTTGGAGGAAGAGATCGCTTTCATCTTCACCCAAATCACCCGCTATCTGACGCGTGACCCCACGCCGGCGGATGTCCTGAGTGTGTATGCCGGGTTGCGTCCTTTGATCAAAGCCGATGCCAGTTCCACCGCCGCTTTGTCGAGAGATCACCTCATTTCCGTCTCGGACTCAGGTCTCATCACGCTCGCGGGGGGCAAGTGGACGACGTATCGCAAGATGGCGGAGGATGTCATTGACCATGCGGAGATGATCGGAGCCTTAGAGCATCACCACTGCGGCACCCATGATCTGACCATCCATGGGGCGGGTGCCAGCCAGGAGGAAGCCGCCAGTCATCTGCACTACTACGGCAGCGACGCCGTGGGTGTCCGCGCCCTCATTCAGGAAAACCCGAGTCTGGGTGAGCCGCTGCATCCGAAGTTGGAGTTTCTAAGAGCCGAAGTGGTGTGGCATGCGCGTCACGAGATGGCTCGCACGGTGGAGGATGTCCTGGCCCGGCGCACCCGCGCGCTACTCCTCGATGCACGAGCGAGTATGGAGGCAGCGCCGACCGTCGCCCATCTGCTGGCCGTGGAGCTGGGGCGAGATGCCGCCTGGGAGGCCCGCCAAATCAAAGCCTATGTCCAGCTCGCCGAGGGTTATCTTCTCCCTCCAAGTCATTGATTCGTGATCTTGAAACGAAAAAAGCCTCGTGAAATCTCTGAGATTTCACGAGGCCGAGTGAACATGGCTTCATCTTTCTTTTCAGCGCACACGAACCATGAACAAAGGCACCGGGGTGGTCACCGCTCCAGGCTCTCCAGAGCCGGAGGAGAGCAGCGTTGGCGGTACATCTTCGTAGCTGAACTGACCGAACTTCATTGCCGCAAAAGTCTGAAACGGCGGGTGTAAAACGACGGTCTCACCCAGGTTCCCCGAACTATCCACCAAGGCAAACTGAACATTGGGTGAGTTGTTAGACCACGACACCTCTTTCAGCATGTATCTCTGCACTTGCACCGTACCACTGACACGTTCTTCAAGCGTCACCGTGCCGTTGTATTGAACCATCATCCGACGGTTCTGCCCCCGATGATGAAGGGTCCATTCCGAAGACCCGTTGCCAGCTCCGAGCATCTCCGCCACCGTCAGCCGTTCGAGATCCAGCACGGTGTAAATCACCGGCACTTGGGTCCCTGGAAAAGCACCACCCACCGTCTCCTGCAGTTCCATCATCGGAATCAGAGCATTACTCGCCGTGCGACGCTGCATCTGCAGCTTCAAAGCCGTGGGGGTCGAAGTCATGCTCAGGCTGAAGAATCGTGCCCGGGTCTGGTCAATCGTGCTGTCTGAGGGCAACAACTCACGTCCACTGGTGCTCACGCTACCGACCACATACTGGGTCCGATTGATGAGAGTGACACCACGTGGGGTCTGCGTGAGCGAAACCACGCGAAACTCAAGCTGCTCTTCCAATCGCATGCCACTCGGCCCCAAAAGAGCTGGGCGACAGGTCACGGCGTTGGACGGGAGGACGAAGCTGATCAAACCACTCGTCTCCGCAACGGCAGCCACTGCGACGCGACGACCGTCGGAACGAAGGAACTCGACACCCGTGGGGGTGACGGGTTTCGAGTTGGAGAACTGGGGATACTCAATGTTGGCATACACCTTGGCTCCCGCAGTGGCATAGGGTGGAGCGTAAGAGGTGATGTTGGGAAGACGCAGCCCAGGGATCGTGACATTGGCCGCCTCGACAGCAGCGGGGCTGAGGCTCAGACAGGCACAGAAGCCGAGGATCTGCGAAACCGAGCGGATGGAGAGGGATGTTTTCATGAGATGGAAATGCTGAAGTCAGGTAAATCCGAGCAACGTCTCGCTGCCCTTCATCCCCCTGATGCATGCCCACCCTCCGACTTGCGTAAAAATCGGAAAACCACACTTCCCCCTTCCTAAACTCACTCTCAATAGTCACGAAACGGTCCACGGGGCTCGGTGGCATCCATCTCCCGGCGCCAGGCGGTGAAGCGGTCTTGCATCATCTTCAGCACCTCGGGTTTCTCTTGGGAGAGATCCTTGGTTTCACCGATGTCCGTACTCAAATCATAGAGACCTTTGCCCTTGGCGGAATCCAGCCACTTCCAATGGCCCACTCGAGCGGCCTTATCATCTTGGCGCTGCCAGAACATGTCTTGTCTCGAGGACTTCGCTTTTCCCTGAAGAATCGGCAGCATGTCGAAGCCATCCAGGGTGATGTCTTGAGGCGGTGTTGTCTCAGCCACACCCAGGAGGGTAGGCACGAGCTCGAGGGAGGTGATGAACTCATTCGTCACTTTCCCCGCAGGCAGCTTACCCGGCCAGCAGGCAATGAAAGGCACCCGCAGGCCTCCTTCCCACATGGTGCTCTTGCTGCCTCTCAGAGGAGCATTGCCACCATTGCCACTGCCGCCGTTATCTGAAAGGAAGAGGAACAGCGTGTTCTCGCTTTGCCCTGCCTTCTCCACAGTCTTCATGAGCTCGCCAATGGCATCGTCCATACAGGTCACGGCCGCATAATAACGCGCCAGTTTTTCGTCCTTCACCGTGTCACGATACATCGCCACATACTCTTCCGGTGCCTGCACACCCACCCCGCTCTTCTTTTTACCCGCAACGGTGTCCTCAGGGAATGAAGAGGCGCTATGCGGAGCATTGAATGCCAGATAGAGAAAGAGAGGTTTGCGCCCCAGATGCTCATTCATGAAGTAGAGAGCTTCCCGGCGAAACACATCGGTGATGTATTTCCCCCGATCTTCCTGGGTGCGTTCATTACCACGGAACAAGGAGGGCACCCCATAACGTTCGTGGGTGTAGTAATCGATGCCGTTGTTGCCATGGCCATAGAAGAAGTCAAAGCCGCGCTGAAGCGGCAGATAACGCTTGGCTTGACCCATGTCCCATTTGCCAACGCACCCGGTGGCATAGCCTGCTTTTTTCAGCATGTCGCCGATGGTCACTTCCTTCGGGTCGAGTCCCAAGGTCATCTCGGGCGACACCGAATATTCCGAGAGCGAATAGACATAACCATAGTTCACGAGATCGTTGCGCACCATGTCATAGAGTCCATTGCGTGGTGGGTAACGTCCCGTCAGGATGCTCCCACGTGAGGGTGTACAAGCGCACCAAGTGACATAAAAATCCGTCCCGCGCACTCCCGTTGCCGCGAGCTTGTCCAGATTCGGGGTTTTCACTGGTTTAGTGCCGATGCAGCTCAGGTCCGGATATCCCTGATCATCACTGACGATGAGAATGATGTTGGGCTGAGCCGCCAGGAGGGAACTGCAGACAAACAGGAACAACAGAAAATAGCGCATCTCAGGGGAACGATGCCAAAGACCGTGATTTCGCGTGAAAATCGATAAGCTCACTTGCGGATTGGATCAGCGAGACAAGGCTTTGTCTCATGGCCAGCCAGCGCGTCCTGATCCTTGTCGAAAATCTGCCCGTTCCTCTGGATCGTCGTGTGTGGCAAGAAGCCTGTGCTCTACGTGATGCGGGCTACACCGTCACTGTGATCTGCCCACAAATGCGCGGCTACACCCAGGCCGAAGAGCTCCTGGAAGGCATCCAGATTTATCGGCATTGGATCAGCGATGAGGCTCGGGGCATCCGTGGATTCATCTTGGAATATGCCACGGCGCTTTGGGGCGAGTGGACCTGCGCGCTTAAGGCTTGGAAACGACAGGGTTTTGACATCATCCATCTCTGCAATCCTCCCGATTTACTCTTCCTCGTCGCGTGGCCGTTCAAGCTACTCGGAGGCGTGAAGGTAATCTATGATGTTCACGATCTTTGGCCTGAAATGTTCGAAGCCAAGTTTGGTCGGCGGGGATGGCTGTATTGGGCTGTAAGAGCGGCGGAACGCTGCACCTTGGCCCTCGCCAACGCCGTGATGGCCACCAATCAAAGTGTACTCGCCGCCGTGAAAAAACGCGGGAGTAAGCGTGACGATGAAGTTTATGTGGTGCGCACGGCGCCTAACCAATTGGATACTGCCATCTCCGCTGATCCCGCCCTTAAAAACGGCCGGACTTTTCTCGTCGGGTACATCGGCGTCATGGGAAATGCGGATGGCGTGCATTACCTCATCGAAGCCGCGAAATACATCGTGGGAACTCGCCAACGCACGGATGTGCAGTTCCTCCTCATGGGGAGTGGTCCCGAGCATGATGAGTTGGTGAGACTGCGAGATTCACTCGGCCTCCAGGACTTCATCTCCATGCCAGGAAGAGTCAGCAACGAATTCTTGTTTACGGGATTGAAGACCATGGACCTGGGGGTGGCCTGTGATCCCATCAACGACTACAACGACCACTGCACGATGAACAAGACGCTGGAGTACATGGCCTTTGCCAAACCCCAAGTCCTATTTGGCACTCGTGAAGGACGCTACTCCGCAGGTGACGCCGCCTTGTACATCGAAGAGAACTCAGCCATTCAGTTAGGCGATGGCATCTTGGAGCTACTGGACGACGCCCCACGCCGCCAACGCATGGGCCAAATCGGTCATCAACGACTCACGGAAGAACTGAGCTGGGATCGCAGTGTCGAATCTCTCCTGAAGGCCTACCGGTATGCGTCCGATCATTGAGTTCATTTTGAACTCGATTCTGTCTGCTCAATTCAGATCATGAGTCCATGAATGCTGCGGAAAAAACTGCGCTCTACCGAGAGCTCGCCAAAATGATCCAGGCGGGCTTTCACCTGGATCGTTCTTTGACCCTGCTGCTTGCCCAAAAGACACCGCCTGCGAGCCGACAATTCGCCCTCGGTTTGCAGCGTGGTCTTGCTGAAGGTCATAGTCTCACGGAAGCCCTCCGCCTTCATAACAGCAGCCTCATTACCGGACTGGATTTGGCCATGATTCAGGCTGGCGAGCATAGTGGTCAACTCAGCACCGCCTTCGGTCACCTCGCTCATTATTACGAAGCCTCTAGCAAAGCAACTCGGCAGATGCGTAGCGCCATGGTTTATCCTCTGATTCTGCTGCATCTGGCCATCTTACTGCCTGAAATTCCCGCTGCGGTTTCTCGGGGTGATGCTGAAGGTTTTCTCTCCCGGGTAGGAGGTGCCTTCCTGTTGCTCTGGATCGGGTTAGGATGCGCCGGTTGGATATGGAAAAGGGTCAATCTCATGGCAGCCCACTCGCAAGCCATGGACGCTCAGCTCAATCGCCTGCCTTGGCTCGGGGCGGCTCGTCGGCATTGGGCTTTGGCACGTTTTTGCCGCGTCTTCCACGCTGGACTTTTATCGAGCATCCGCATCTCAACCGTCTGCCAGATGGCGGGGGAAGCTTCTCAATCGGGTTTGCTCAAAGCGGGCTCTGAAAAAGCGGCTCAAGATGTGGAGGCGGGAGAACCCTTAGCCTCCGCTTTGGCGAGTTCGAACGGCTTTGATACGCTCTTCGTCAACGCCATGGCCACGGCGGAGGAAGTCGGCAGACTGGATGAGGAAATGGCTCGGTGGGCCGAGTGGGAGAGTGAAAATGCCGAGCAGGCTCTTCAACGGGCCAGCCTCTGGATTCCCAAGATCGGATACGCAATCATTGTCGTCTTCGTCGTTTATCGGATCTACGCCATGGTTGCGGGTTACTATGGTGAGGTCCGGCAACTCATGGAGAATTTGTGAATTTTCTAGGACTTTGCTTGCTGTAAGACGCTGGTTTGGCAAGACTCCGCGCCTGAAATCCGTTCAAAACGGCTCGCACCCATTTCTATGAACCGCTCTACCCTTGCCCTGATCAGTGGCTCTCTGCTCACGACAGCCGGACTCTATGCCCAAACCGCCCCTGCCGAATGGGGCAAGTTTCGCGGCCCGAACAATGACGGCACCACCGCCGCCACCAAAGTGGCCAACTGGAAGAACGCCCAAATCAAGACCCTGTGGAAGACCGATACCCCTAGCGGATTCAGTTCTTTTGCGGTCGCTGGTGCCAAGGCCTTTACCATCGTCACTGGTGAGAGTGAAGGTAACGTCGGCGAAACCCTGGTGGCACTGGATGTGCGGACTGGCAAAGAGCTGTGGAGCAAGCCACTGACGGTGATCAATAAATATGATGGTGGTGGTGACGCGGGCACCCCTGAAAACAAAGGTGGCGATGGCCCTCGTTCCACTCCCGTGGTGAATGGCGACAAGGTTTATGCCATCGATGCCAACCTCGGAGTCTTCTGCTTTGACGCAGCGACGGGTAAGCCGATCTGGAACCGTGACGTGATGAAGGAGAACGCCGGTGTGCAGATCAAGTGGCAGAACGCCGCCTCACCTGTGATTGATGGCAACATCCTGCTCATGTGCGGGGGCGGTGAAGGCCAAGCCCTGCTCGGCCTGAATAAGGAGACCGGAGATGTCGTGTGGAAAGGTGAGAACGACAAGATGACCCATGCCACCCCGATCCTTGCGGACATCCATGGTGTGCATCAGGCCATCTTTTTCACCCAAGTGGGCCTCGTCGCCGTGACACCGGAAAATGGTAAGGTGCTCTGGCGTGCGGATTACCCCTTCAAAGTCTCCACGGCGGCCAGCCCTGTGGTGTGGGAAGATATCGTCTATTGCTCGGCCGGTTACGGCGTGGGAGCAGGTGCCTTCAAGGTCAGCAAAAAAGGCAACGACTTCTCGGCGGAACAGATCTGGCGTCGGGAAAACGAGTGCTTCAATCACTGGAGCACCCCCTTCGTGAAGGATGGTTATCTCTATGGCATGTTCAGCTTCAAGGAATACGGGGCTGGCCCTCTGGCCTGCGTGGACATCCGCACGGGAAAAGACATGTGGAAAGAGCCCGGCTTTGGCCCTGGCCAGGCCATCTTGGCAGGTGATAAAATCATCGCTCTCAGCGACAAAGGCGAGATCGTCGTGGTGGAAGCCAACCCCGAAAAATACATCGAGCTGAAGCGCGATGATGTCCTGGACGGCAAAGTGTGGAGCTACCCCGTTCTGGCCTACGATCGCATCTTTGCTCGCAGCACCAAAGAAGGCGTGTGCTTAGAGATTCATTGAGTCGGGCAAACGCCTCAACTTCAGTCATTGAGAAACCTGCGTCGTCTTCGGCGCAGGTTTTTCTTTTTCGCTCAATCGGGTGAATTCGGCAGATTCCTCAGATTTGCCCAGTTTTTGGTAACGCTTCGCCAGCAAAGCTGCCAACGATTCCTTGAAACCCGGATCCAGGTTTTCAATCAAGACATCCCAGGTGGCAGGCGTCTTGATGCCGCTCCACAAAATATGAAACTGCATGAGGGACACCTCCGAAAGCTGGTGGTTACAAAACGCCCGAACCAAGAGTTCTGCATTTTTCGTCACCAACGGATCTTCGATCCGTTCTCCCGTCCCTTCGCTGAAGATGGCGACTAGCACCATCTGGAAAGCCTCCTTCGCAAGATCACGAGCCAATCTGGAACGGAGAATGTAATCATGCGCAAACTGGCGCCCTCGTTCGGTGTGCAACACCCGATTGAAAGCACGCGCGAATTCTTCTCCTGACAAACTCCCAATCAAAGGTCCAGCCCATCTTTCTTTCTGCACGAGAGGACGTGTTTTACCCAAAACAGCGGCCATCCACTCGATCGTTTGATTGGGCGTCCAGCCTCTTGCCAAACTGCGGGCTACGAATTCGACATGCAATTTTTGTTGGGAGTAATCTTGCACAACCTCCTTCAATTGAAGGAGTTCAGCGGCCTGTTTCCACACAGCCTGCTGGCGCACAGGGTCTTTTTCGATCTCGCCAGCCATCAGACAGGCTTCGATCCGATGCCTCGCAAGAACATCCGGCGCTGAGATCAAGCCGTTAAGCAGTTCTAAGTGCGGGGGTTTTAAAACCACCCCTCGCCGTAGTCTCCGGCGCAAATCCTCAAGCTGTGGAATCGCCCGATAGGGGACCGGCCTACCTCTGACCGCTTCCAACCAGGCTTTTAATGAGACTTGGAAAATCTCATCCCCATCCGAAGCACCTACACTGGCCCACTGATCCAGGCATGATAACGTTAACTCAGCCTCCGCCTGCGGCAGTACTGTGGAAGGTCTGATGGCTGAGATGGCACGTGAAAAATATTGGCGGGCTTGGTTGTCACGCTCGGCAAAGTGAAACGCCATCGCAACTCTCACGGCAATTTCACGATCATCGGCCCCGAGAAACTTTTGCACCCGCACCGCTCGATCGATATCCTCAATCTGGTTGGGCAAGAGGCGCAGACAATTGAGGCTTCGAGTGAAAGGGAGATAATGCTGATTCAACAACAAACGCTCGGCGGTGGGGATCCCCATAGCGACGATTTGAGGCAGGCGTGTCGCCATCAGTAAGTCGAACCAGGCGTTTGCACTTTCCATGTCTCCTTGGCTGAGCTGGCAGCGCCAGAGTTCATACATGGCAAAACTCTTCCAAGGTTCTTGCGACTCTTCCGCCACTTGCTGCCACACTTGAATGGCATCGACAGGACGCCCTAAACTGTCGAGACAGGCGGCATACTTAAACCGACATTCGGTCTGTACACTGGCCCGATTGAGGTACTTCTCATAGATTTTAATGGCTTCCTCTGGATGGCCAGCGCTGACCAAGTCATCTGCTTTGGCAAATGGTGAGGCCGGCACGGTCATGTTTCGGCGCCTCAGTTCCACCCTATGCAGGCTCGTCTCGCTGGGGAGGACAATGGAAAACGAAGTGTTCGTCAGCGGACGAGCCAAATCAAATACACTGGTGAAATGCAAGAGATCACCGCCATTGAGAGACATTTGCATGTCACCATTTTCATAACGACCGCGCATCACCAGATGAGAGCTCTTTTGCACCTCAGGCGGCAGAAGCATGTAAGTCACGGGGGCATCTTCCACCGAAATGGCCATAACCATCTCTTTCTGCGGATTTTCAAAGGTCGGCAAAAGATTGGCAAAGCGCTCCGCTTGATAGACAAAAAAGCGCACATCTTTAAGCGCAGGAATCAGAAGGTTGATCCCACAGGCTTTGGATTGTTGCCAATGCGGACCGAACTCCACTTCGATTTCAATCGCTCCTTCCACTTTCTGGACCCCCAACAGGGAACTCCACGTCTGGCCAGACGATTTGGGAACGGCATGGATTCCATCGGATAACATTTTCCACCCACCCCTGCGCAAAACATTTGGCGCCATTCCCTGACCCGAAATGGCATTGAAACTTCCGATCGTCTCCCACGCCAAGTCACGTGCAGCCCAGTCTTGTGCCAACGCCTCTGCCTCGGGATATTTTTTGCTTTTTAAAACAGCGATGAATTCGCCAACTTGATCCCGTTCCTGTTCCGAAAGGCGAGGCTCATCCATCAGCCGAACGACCTCGGCATGAGTTCGGTTGATGAGAGATTCTGTGAGATACCTGCCGAAGACCGTGTCGAGGGTCTTCATTTTAGATAAGTTTTTCTCTGTGAGGGCCAGCCGTTCGGAGGTCCAGTCGGGACTGGCCAATTGATGATGGATTTCGGAGAGAAGACTTGCGCGCTCCTTACTCCACTCCATGCGTCGGATGGACCAGACGGCGATCACCATGGCAAAGAGGGCCACGCTTGCTGCCGCAATGAGCCATGGATAGCGTCGTACTGTGAGATAGGCCGTTTCCAACCAGTCGGGATTCCTGGCACGGACAGGTCGGCCATCTAAAAAGCGTTCCAAATCTTCAGCCAGTGACGTCCCGTTGGCATATCGATCTTCCGGGATGCGCTGCATGGATCTCCAGCAGATGGCATCAAGCTCCTTGCGAACCGATTTGACCGCGCTCCCCAGGCGTGGTGGTTGTTTATCTTCATGCAGCCTGGTAATGATTTGAGAGGCCAAGCCTGAACGTGGCAGCCGCCCTGCCAAGAGCTCGAACAACATCACCCCACAGGCATGGACGTCGGTCGCCGGGGAGGGTTCACCCAGGGTTGGGTCCACCTGTTCTGGTGCCAGGTAAGCCACGGTGCCAGCAAGCTCACCCGCCTCGGTGAGGCGAGTATCATGCTGCCATGCGGCATGCTGAGCGAGACCGAAATCCAGAAGCACGGGCTCATTATCCACCACCAAAATATTGCCCGGCTTCAAGTCACGATGAACGATGCCAGCCGCATGGGCGACCCCGACTGCGCGGGCGATCTTGGCCAGCATTTGAGCCGTTTCGATGGGTTTTCGGACCGCTTGTTTAGCCCATAACGCCAACGGTATGCCATCCACATACTCCATGACAAGCCACGCCACATCGCCTTCCGAACCAAAGTCATGAACCGGGACGATATTGGCATGATGCAGGCGCGCGAGCACAGCCGCTTCGTTTTGGAATCGCGCCAGCGCTCGGGGTGAGCTGGCTTGGCGGGGGATCAGGAATTTAATCGCGGCCCACCGCATCAGTTCCCTGTGCCAAGCTTTATAAACGATACCCATGCCACCGGCTCCCAGAAACTCCCAACGCTCGTAATGGGGTAAATGCTGCATCACGACGGCACGTGGAAGCATCTCAGGCCCATACCAGGAAGCGGTCGGGAGATTCTCTTCATTCAATGAATTCTCGATGATGGCCTGAAAAGAGGGCACTTCATCATCATCTAAGTCTGAAGGACCGGGACTCATCCTGTTAAGAAAAAACTAGGCATTTCACATTAATCCACAGATTAACTGTACCACCGAACTACTAAAGCGGTATTCAAAAGGTGATTGTGTCAAAATCAGTCGCTTCATGTCGAACATCTCTGCCAATGACGGTTTTCCAGAAACAAGCTTAACGCTTGTCGGCAGGCTCCGGAGCACAGATCAGGCGCTGAGGGATGAAGCCATCCGCCTAGTCGCCCTGCGCTACTGGCTGCCTCTCTACGACTTCGCACGCCGGACGGGCCTGAATGAGCCCACGTCCGCAGATTCCGTCCAAGAGTTTTTCCAGCACATCCTGACCAATGCCGATGGTTTTGCCTGCTATGACGGTAAACAAGGCAAACTGCGAACTTGGATCATCACCATCTACCGCCGCCGCCTCTCCAGCAATCTCTCCCGCCAGCAGACCCAAATCCGGGGCGGAGGTATTGAGCATTTGCCGCTCGACTTTGTCCTGGCGGAGACCCAGTACCTTCGCCATGCCAGTGAGGACACTCAGAATCCCGAACTCGCTTTTGATCGCGCCTTTGCGCGACAGCTTTGGCAACAGGTCCTCAGCACCTTGAAATGTTCCTACGGCTATCGCAATCGCTCGCAAGTGTATGACGTCTTGCATCCCTTGATTTTGACGGATTTGAAAGAGCAAACCCTCAGTTCCCAAGAACTGGCAACCTTAGCCGGGCTGCCCAGCCTTTCGGATTTCAAAGTCTGCCTGCACCGAATCCGCAAAGAGGCGGCGCATGAGTTTCAACGTCTCGTTCAGCAAACGGTGGAGGGGGATGACTGGCAGGAGGAGGTGCGCTACCTGCTTCGCCTCGTCAGTTGATCCTGCCGGGCACTTACTTACCCCAACACGGGCGGACGGCGGTGGCGATAATCCAGCCATTCTGACGGGGACCCCGTTTTTCCATCCTCAGCCGCGTGGATGAGATTCACCATCTCGCGAGCCGTCACAAAGTGATAATGAAACCCTGGCCAGGAGGCAGCGAGGTCAGCTAACCCTTGATAAAACCGTCGAGCGGGATCACCCAGCAGCGTGCGGTAATTCTGCGGAATGCCAGCATGGGTATGCAGTTTGATGAAAACCCACGGTGCGCCGTCCTTGACTCGTGGGCAGAGCTCCAGCCATAAACGCATCCGTTGAATCGTCGGCGGGTTTGCCCCGGTCAGATCACCATTTTCCAGTCGAGGCAAGACGCCCCACTTCCGCCGTTTCCAGTTCAGTCCGAGCGGTCCTTGAATCAGGAGCAACTGATCCGCCTCATCACGCAAAGCCGCCGTTTTCCCGGCCTGCACCGGGATGCCGTGGTCATGCGACTTCGCGCAGCCATCTTCACGGGCATAATAGACGGCGTTGAGGGTGCAAGTCTGGCAGGGGTCAGGCGCACTCGGCATGGTGAGATCGGCATAGCAGCCCGTGCGGCGTAGGACGGTCAGCTCATTGGAAACCCCGCACCAACGGCCATCTGGGCGCGAGTTATCCAGAGCCCAGTTGCCATGAATGAACGCGTATTTCGGGCTGCCGTCGTCGGCCCGGCTCAGTAATCCATGGCGGGCGAGATTTTCCACCCCGTCCGTCAGCAGCTTGGTCACGGTCTCCTCGGTGTCATTGTCGTGATGGAGGTGGATCTCCACCTCACTTCCGGTGCGGGCACAAAGCTCCGCCACGGGAGCGAGCAGATCGCCATCATACTGCTCGATCGGGTAAAAATACGTGTGTCTCGGCCCGCGGCCCCCGCTGTCGCGATTCTGACTGACCAAGTTCGGCCAGTTTTTCTGCCAATCTCCAATGGCCCGCAGCGCCCCCGCTTTGTCGGTATGGTGCAGCGGCTCAAAGTGATCGCACACGGCAATGCAAGCGTGCAGCGGCTGATTCGGTGAAATCTTCACCCGATGCCGCTCACGAGTCAAATACGGCCAAAGCCACTGTTCTGCGCCCCGAAGCATGGCCTCCCTATGCGCTGAAATCCCATAAGCTGCAAGCTCTCCGCTGCCCTGACCACGTCTCGCCCGAGCAATCCGTGAATCTATTTCACGGCTTCATCCGAATGTTACCCAGCCTCCCATCATCATGATGAAAAAGTCCTGGTATTTCCTTCTCGGCACTCTGCTGGTCTCGCTCAACTCCTGCACGTCTCGGGAGGGTTCCCTCACGGGGCAGCCCGTGAAACCGATCCGCGTGGGTGGCTTTGATTATCAACGCGATATAGTTTACACCCCGCCGAGTTGGCCGCAGGCGATCCCCGCAGATTTGTATGTGCCTCAGGGCCCCGGTCCCTGGCCGGGAGTGTTGCTGATTCACGGCGGTAGCTGGGCCAATACCGACCGCCGCAGTGACATGGAGGGCATTGCCGAACACCTCGCGCGGCGCGGATATGTGGTCCTGAACGCCACCTACCGCCTCGCCCCAGAAGCGATTTACCCGGCTCAGCTTCACGACCTCCAGCAGGCCTTGCGCTACCTGCGTGCCCACGCGGCAGAACTGCATCTGCGTGCTGACCGCCTGGCTGCCTTTGGGTATTCGGCAGGCGGGCAACTGGCGGCCCAACTCGGCGCCGTCAACGGTCCCGCGAGTTTGCGGATTCAGGCCGTGGTGGCGGGTGGAGCACCCACAGACCTTCGTCGCTTCCCACGCAGTCCCATCGTCGCCGCCTATTTAGGCGGTTCACTGGCGGAAAAACCCAGCCTTCATGCCGAGGCCTCGCCCGTGACTCATCTCGACCCTTCCGACCCTCCCGTGTTCCTTTATCACGGCACACGCGACACCCTCGTGCCGCCAGATCAAACCACCCGCTATGCCGCGGCACTGGCCCAGGCAGGCATCCCACATGAACTGGTCTGGCAAAAAGGGCGTGGCCACGTTGGGGCCTTCTTGGCCTATGGAGAGATTCTGGATGAAGCCATCGGCTTTCTGGACCGGCATTTGAGGCGATGAGCCCGCTTTAAGAGCGACATTTGTGCGGAGAGGAAGCTGTCGCTCCACCTAGGGTCCTGAACTCCCCACTTTACCACGCGCCGCTCCCGGACATAATGCGCGCCCCTTTTCCCGTCGTCCCCATGTCCGCTAAGATCCCTACCGCCGCCGAGATTCGCGCCACCTTCCTCGATTTCTTCAAGGAAAAGCAGCACACCATCGTCCCGAGCGACAACGTCGGCTACACCAGCCGCGACGGCGCCCGCATCTTCACCAATGCCGGGATGAACCAATTCGTGCCGATCTTCCTGGGCGAACGCCAAGCCGATGTGGATACCTGGCCGGGCGTGCTTTCCAAAGGCCTGCCCACCCGTGCGGCTGATACGCAGAAGTGCATCCGCGCTGGCGGTAAACACAACGATCTGGAGGATGTGGGTCTGGACACCTACCACCACACCTTCTTCGAGATGTTAGGGAACTGGTCCTTTGGCGACTATTTCAAAAAGGAAGCCATCTCTTGGAGCTGGGAGCTGATCGTCGAGCGCTTCAAATTCCCGCCCAGCCGCGTCTTTGCGACCATCTACCAGCCCAACAAGGAAAAGGGCGACCCTGCCGACCGTGACCAGGAAAGCTGGGAACTCTGGGCCGAGAAATTCCGCAGCGTGGGCCTCGATCCCGAGATCCACATCGTGAATGGCAACAAGAAGGACAACTTCTGGATGATGGCCGACACCGGCCCCTGCGGTCCGTGCACCGAGATCCACATCGATCTCACCCCTGGCCCGATCAACCTGGACGAAGACCGTCAACGTGCCGGTGCCAAGCTGGTGAACGGCAGCGATGCGAGCTGCATCGAGATCTGGAACAACGTGTTCATTCAGTACAACGCCAACCCAGATGGCACCTTCACACCACTGCCTGCTCAGCACGTGGACACGGGCATGGGTTTCGAGCGCCTCACCTCCATCATCCAGGGCACGAAGAACTTCACGGATTTCGAAACCGCCAAGATCAGCAACTACGACACCGATGTGTTTGAGCCGATCTTCAACGAGCTCACCAAACTCAGCGGCAAACACTACCTGAGCACGCTGCCTATCGCCAATGAGCAGGGTCACGTGATCCCCGTGACCGACCAGGAGAAGATTGATGTCGCCTTCCGCGTCATTGCTGACCACCTGCGCACTCTGAGCTTCTCCATTGCCGATGGCATCCAACCCGGCAACAGCGACCGCAACTACACCCTCCGCCGCATCCTGCGCCGCGCCGTGAAGTATGGCCGCACGCTCGAGTTTAAAGAGCCTTTCTTCTACAAGCTCGTGGACGTGCTCGCCCAGCACATGGGTGACGTGTTCCCCGAACTGCGCGTGAAAAAGGACCAGATCAAGAGCGTGCTGAAGCTGGAGGAAGAGGCGTTCAATCGGACGTTGGATCGCGGTATTGCCCTCTTCGAATCCGAAGCTTCCAGCAGGCCATCCATTTCAGGCGACTTTGCTTTCCAGCTCTACGACACCTTCGGCTTCCCTCTCGATCTCACTGAGCTTCTCGCCCGCGAACGTGGCTTGACCGTGGACACCATCGGTTTTGAAAAACTGATGGAGGAGCAGAAGCAGCGTGCTCGTGAGGCAGGTCAGAAGAATAAGAAGGTGGTCTCGATGACGGAGATCGAAACCAAGGACGCCACGCAGTTCCTCGGTTACGATGAACTCAGCACCGAAGCCAAGGTGCTCGAAGTCGTGTCCATGAAGGACAAGACGGCTGTGGTTCTTGATCGCAGTGTTTGTTATGCCGAAATGGGTGGTCAGGTGGGCGACAGCGGCCAGATCATTCTGGGGGCCAATGCTTACCCGGTCAGCAGCACCACGAAGGTGGGTAATACCTGGCTGCATTTCATCGAAGGCGAAGAAGCCCCGGCTACGGGTGCCGAGATCCAGCTTGAGGTGGACGCCACCCGTCGTCATGCCATCGAGCGTCACCACACCGCCACGCACATCCTGCATTGGGCCCTGCATGAAGTGGTGAGCCAAGATGCCACGCAGAAAGGTTCCAACGTCAATCCCGACAAACTGACCTTCGACTTCAACAGCGGTGCCCTGACTCCTGGCCAGCTTGCCGACATCGAGCGTCTCGCGAATGAGCGCATCGTCGCCAACGACACCGTGTCCTGGACCGAAGTTCCTTATACTGACGTGAAGGCCAATGCTAGCATCATGCAGCTCTTCGGTGAGAAGTATCCTGAAGTGGTCCGCGTGGTGCAGATCGGTGGCAAGGCTCACGCTCTGAATGGCTACAGCATGGAGCTGTGCGGCGGCACTCACACCCGCCACACCGGCGAGATCGGCCTCTTCCGCTTGGTCGGTGAAGGCGCGGTGGCTGCAGGCGTGCGCCGTATCGAAGCCATCGCCGGACTGGAAGCTTACAATGCGGCTCGGGCCGATGCGGAGCTTCTCAAAGTCCTGTCGGGTAAGGTCGGCTCTCAGGGCATCCACGATCTGGAGAAAAAGATCGAGAACCTCCTCGCGCAGCAGAAAGAGCTCGAGAAGTCCCTCAAAGCCGCTCAGCAACGTGAAGCTTCTGGCAAGGCCAAGGAACTCATCGCCACGGCTGAAAACAACGTCCTCATCGCCAATCTCGGTGACGTGGATGGCGATTACGCCATGGCCGTGAATGACGCTCTGAAAGGCGTGTTCAACGGCGTGGTGGTGCTCGGCTCCACCGGCCATGGCAATGTCACCCTCATGGCCACGGTTTCCAAAGATCATCAGGCCAAGGTCCAGGCGGGCAAGATCATCCAGACCATCGCGCCCATCGTCGGCGGCAAAGGCGGCGGTAAACCCGACTTCGCTCGCGGCGGCGGTAAGGACGTGTCGAAGATCGACGCGGCTCTCGCCGAGGCCCGCAAGTTGGTCGGCTAGTTGAGTTCCCGAGAGCCCGAACATTGAGCGCGAGTCTGCAAACGACTCGCGCTTTGTGGTTGTCTGGAGCGTCGAGCGGCCAAGGCTACTTCCGAGCTCACTCGCAAATGCCTTTCACGGCCTTCGACGTCTCAGGAAAGTGAGGCGAGTAGGCATTCGCCATACTCGCGCTCCGTCGCTTGGCCTTCGGCGCTGGAGGAGAGGTGGGGAAGGATTACTCCATGCGTGAGCGAAGGAAGGCGCTGGACCAGCGCCACTCGGCAGGATGTTTGACTAGATTGGCTTTCACGGGATTCCGTTCGATGTAACGGACTTCATGGAACTGATGCTCTGCATCTCGCATGAAGGTATCGAAATAATCCTCCTGCCAAAGTGGACCAGATCGGCCAAGAAGCTTGTTGACCTCGCGAGTGGTAAAAGTTTTCCAAGAATGGATGACCTTGCCAATCGGGTATCGGCCGATCGTTTCGAAGAGCACATGCACATGGTTAGGCATGATGCACCAGGCCATCAGATGGTAACGCTGATGGTCAAAATGAAGCAATGCGTTTTGAACAATCTCGGCACACGCGGGATGCCTGAGAAGACAAAGCCCTGCACCACGGTCCAAATACTCTTCGATCTGCCGGATGTGTTCTCCATCGTCTGTAATCTTGAGCAAACACTCCCATTCCAACCGCTTCTCTCTCGGCAATGAATCCGACAGCCGAAAGGTCACCGATTGAACCAATCCTGGCTGATCACAATGAGGCAGAAAGCCACGATTCGACCAGCCAGAATGCTCATTGGAAATAGACATAACCCGCGCATGCAAAAAGATTCCCTCTCCTGATCAAGCACAAGGCAGGCCAAACGACTGGAGCGCGAGTATGGCGAAGCCTACTCGCCTCACTTTCCCAGCGCGACGAAAGCCGCCAAGGCGTGTTTGCTGGAGCACTCGAAAGTGGCCTTGGCCATTCGACTTTCGAGCCTCAAACAAAGGGCGAGCCGTCTCGCATTGCGCAACAGACTTGCCCTCGGGACACAACAAGCCCCAGTCACTCACAACACCGGCTTCCAGCCGGGTTGCACGATCGGCTTCATTTTTTCGAGCAGCTTCGCATGCTCCTTTACAATGGCTTCGGCATCCTGATCTTGAGCGATGTTTCGTGTCTCATCAGGATCGGTCTGGTGATCGTAAAGCTCCGTGGCAACGGTCTGGCCGGTCTTCCAGTCGCGCCATTCGGTGTAGCGATGGGTCGCACTTCGGAGGGTGTAACCCATGGCATCGGGAGCCCCCTTGTAATAGGCGGGACGTGGATGCTGGGACAAGGCAGCATCCCGCACACTCGCTGAGGTATCCGCCAGGATGGGTGTGAGACTCACCCCCTCCACACCGGAGGGCGCAGGCAGGCCACAGAGCTCAGTCAGTGTGGGATAAAGATCCATCAGCTCAGCAAGGGACGCCGTCTTCTGCCCTGCCGTCACTCCCTTAGGCGTAGCGATGATGAGCGGCACCCGGGCATCCAATTCGAAATTCGAGGTCTTGGCCCACAACGTCTGCTCGCCCAGATGGTAGCCATGATCCGACCAGAAAACGATGATCGTTTTTTCAGTGAGACCTTGGCGATCCAGCTCCTCCAAGACTCGCCCGATCTGCGCGTCCATGTAGCTGATATTGGCCAAGTAACCATGGCGGATCTCACGCACGGCTTCAGGGGTAAGCTGGCGCTGTTTGTCCGACAAAATCTCACGGCTATTATGCCAAGCGATGCGCGGGGCTCCTTCCGGCCAGTCGGGATTTTTCGGCATGGGCACTTCCTCGCGTTTGTAGAGGTCCCAATACTTCTTGGGCGCATTGAACGGGGAATGCGGTTTCCAAAAACCCACGGCTAAGAAGAACGGTTTCTCCTGCTTTTTCAATTCACCCAGGGCTTTCACCGCGAGGCCCGCCACTCGTCCGTCAAAGTAGGCTTCATCAGGCACATCCCGACATTCACACTTGGGATCTTGAGCCGAGTTCGGAGGGAGCTCGCCGGTCACTTCCGGTTTATCAGCGCCATGATTGGCGAAGTGCATCACCGCAGGCACGCTCCAGGATTCAGGATCCCCCTGGATTTCATGAATCCAGTTGTGAAAGATCTTCCCGATGTTCTGGGTGAAATAGCCGTTGTTTTTGAAATGCTGAGGCAGGGTGACGATATCCGGGGCATTTTGTCTGAAATGCGTGGGCAGATCCCAGACGCGGAGGCTGTCAAGCCGACGTCCTGTCATGATGGAGGCACGCGAGGGATTGCACACCGCTTGCTGACAATAGGCTTTATCAAAGACCACCCCCCGTTGCGCCAGGCGATCCAGATGAGGGGTCTTCACCAGCGCATGGCCATAACAGCCGAGATCGTTGCGCAAATCATCGGCCGCGATGAAAAGGACATTCAGCTTTTCATCCGCTGAAACAGGGGTGGAGAAAGAGAGGGCGAGCAGAAAGCCGCCGAGCCATTGTTGGATTTTCATGGTTGGTTAGGCTGGGTTTATCGAGGTTGAATTTGCGTTCCAGGGATCAAGTACAGTCGCCCGGCTTCATTGCAGATCAGAAGATTGGGACCGTTCCCACCGAGCATCGTCCCCACGGCACCCGTTTCATGGGCACCCCCCGGCTGAACCACGGCACCGTCCACATCCCGAAAAGGCACGGGCATCGCGTAACGAGGTTTCTGATTGGTGCCGACATTGAGCATCAGCAACGGCGTGCCGAGCGTCTTCTTACCAATGGTGGGCATGGGCAGTCCCGTTTCACGATCCGGGATCGAGTTCACTCGTCCGGTGCCGATGACGAGGTCCAGTTTGCCATCTTGATTCCAGTCAAAGAAATCCAGTTTGCAGCGACCGCTCATTCCACCAATGCCACCGCTGGCCCCAACAGGTTTTCCATCGGCCATCAGCAGCTTACCACCATCTTCCACATTATAGTCGTCAATGCGCCAGTAGAGATGCAGATGATCCTCTGAATCCACGACGGCCAAAACCATCCGGCTTCCCACTTTCGCCACACCGGGTCTCACACGCCACATACCACGCAGATCCAGACCATCGCAGTAGATGGGATGCGCCGCAGCCAGTCGAGGTTCGGTCTTCGTGCCACGGTTCAGATAGACCAAGGTATCGCCCGTGATGTCTCCCGTAACGATGTCCAGCAAACCGTCGTCATTCCAATCCACCACATTCGGCGAGAGATAGCCCCAGCGCGCTTCTTGAACCCCCTGAAGACTGCCTGAATAACCCGCCTGCACGTGGATGTCCCTCCCTTCGGCTTGAACACGCACGGCTGGCAGAAAACGAGGCTCATCGGTCGTGCCGATGTTTTCGAAGAACAACACGAAACCCTCCGAATTCCCCACCACAATGTCGAGGGCTCCGTCGCCATTCCAGTCAACCGTCGTGGGTGTCGGAAGGGTGCCTGCATAGAGGTCCGCCTTCTCTTGCAAGACGGACACCGGCTCGGCGAAGATCGGCGCTCCCGCCGAGGTGAACTGGCCCGTGAATCGATAGAAACACAAGGAGCCTTCTCCACAGGCGATGACGTCGGAGTGTCCCTGGCCATTCGGATAAGCGCAGACACTGGGATTGATGCTCGGATGTCGGAGAGCGTTGCCGTCCGGTCCAGCCGCCAATCGCTTCTTCTCCAGCTTGAATCCCGTCTCAGCAGGGTTGTGATAATAGACCAAATTGCCCTGGCGAGACCCCGTCATCAAATCCCGCTCATGCCCGGCCCCAAGATTCACGGCCGTGACTTGATGCATGGAGTAAAACACCTCCCGTTGAGTCAGCGTGATTTGCCGAAGGCCTTCCAAGGGCTCTTTCATCAGAGATGGAAGTCTTGCGCCCATGAGATAACGGTAACGTTGCTCTCCGATGGCAAACCCCGATGAATTGTAGGGTCGCCAATCCTCAGCCCAGGGGTGCCCTGGCGTTCCCTTCGCTCCATTCGACACGTCAAAGACCACATCGTAACTGCCATCGGTATTCGCGAGTGCGGCGAGGCTGGAGGGGCTTTTGATTTTTCCATCCAGAGCCACCTTGCCCTCTTCCTTGAACTCCAAGGCCTCAATGTCGAAGACCGTATGCACCAGCGCATCTTGGGCGATCCATAGACCATGAATGCTTCCATCGGGAAGCTGGAAGACGGTGCCTTTATCTTTAAACGGGCATTTCACCTCCAGGGGTTGCGCGAAGACGGGTGCTCCGTTTTCAGCCGTATCCACCCATCGGAAAAGATGCACCGCCTGCGGACCACCATAACCCGCGACAAAGAGATCAGGAAACTTGCCTTTGTACACCCGAGCGTGACCTAGTACATGATGATTGAGATTCACCAAGGCCAAAGGCCCCCGTCCATTCTCTGCTGCAGATGCCAAGGGTTTGATTCCTGGAGGCAGATGCGGTTCAGCCTGACAGCAGGCAACCCCTAGAGTCAGAAGCACAAGAACGCGTTTCATAAATCAGTACACAAGCTCCCGAAACTTCTTCACCCGGTGAAAGGTAATCAGGTTACCATTATGCGCTGAGTGAGCGCGTGAGTCGCCGCTGCGGCTGAGGATGCACAGATCCTCCCCATCTACGCACATGCTGGCGTAGTGTCGCGATTCCTTGGGAGTCGCTCCCGTGCAGACCAGCCCAGCAAAGCACCAATCCATCATGTTCTTGGAAAAGTGGAGCGTGAGACGATGTCTCTCATTATCAGGTGTTCCCCATCGATCCGGCGGCATCTTGTCGGGGCGGATCATGGAGTCGGTGGCCTGAGAACTGAGCAGCCAGTAAAGCTTTGTTTTCTCATCATAAAGCACATGAAATCTCATCTGCCCCCCTGGGCATGGCGCATACAGCATCGTTTGTCCCGAAGGAGCTTTGACCAGGGAGGTGGTCATGCTGCCATCATCGTTCTCTTTCACCTGAGCAATCGCAGCATAATTCGTTAAACCTGTATGAGCACGCATCCACAGATGGAAGGTTTTACCCGCAGGGTCATACCAAATGTGATTGGGATCATTAAACTGGACGACATTGGTTTCCAGCCAGCCGAGCGGTGAGATGCTGCGTCCTTTCGGTGGCACAAGATACGTCACCTCATCGCGATCCACGGGATAAAAGGGGACTCCAAAGTAATGGCTCTTGTTGGCATCCCAAACATCTTCAAACACAAGCTCACTGGCCAAGGTCCAGTTTTTGCGCTGGGTCAGATCTGAATCGGCTTTGGCCCGCATGAGCACCGGAGCCAGATCGCCGATTTGCCAACCTTTGATCCCACGCAAAGGCGCGTGCTTTTCCATCACCAGATAGACGTTGCCCTTCGCATACAAAACATTGCAGGCAGACTGATGCCAGATGCCCTTATCATTCAGGAAAACTCGCTCACTCCATGTCACACCGTCATCATCCGAACGAATGATCCCGACTTGTTTGCTCTTACCGATGACATAGAGACTTTTACCCGCGACGAAAGGCCGGGAAAAAGTCATGTCGAAGCTTGTCCGATGCGTCCAGGTCTTGCCTCCATCATCACTCGTCAGAACCCGAGCTTCATGGAAGGGTTTGTTATCCGGTTTGATGGGTTTTCTTGCGGATGAGACATCATGCGTCGCCACCAGCCGCCCCGAATCAAGCCGACAGATTCCTGGGGTATAACCAAAGATTTGCTTCGGGTCGGGCGACTCCCAAACGGTCACATAGTCTTGCGCTAAAGGCTTCACCTGGGCCTGGAGAGCGCAAGCGGAGAATAGCGATAAGGAGAGAGTCAGTAAACGAGACATTGAGAAACAAAGCATGGCACAATGAGCCGCTCGACAAGTCAATCATCGCCCACTGCCAATTCAGGACCTAAACTTGCGGATTCTTGACTTAGTCGAGGAGAGGAGAGGAGGCCGAAGATCACCTGCATATCAGAGACCGCTTTAAAAGTTTCAGTCGCGTTTGGGGGCGCAGTTTTCCGTGAGAATAAGCCCCCCTTCGGCGTAAACAGAGCATGCGTTTTGGGGTTCTAAACGGGCTTATCTCATGACAAAACACAACCAATGTGTGAGGCCCTGAACCACTCAACAAACTTTCTGGAATACTCCGCAATGACATCCCCCAACTCATCCAATCGTCGCCATTTTTTGAAAACGGCTGCGGGCACCGTTGCCAGCTTTAACATTGTGCCGCGACACGTTCTCGGCGGCCCAGGCTTTGTGCCTCCGAGTGAAAAAGTGAATGTGGCCCTCATTGGTGCGGGGGGTCAGGGGCATTCCAATTTGAAGAACCTCTTTCAGCTCGATGATGTCCAGGTCATCGCCGTGGCGGATCCGGCTGAAGGTTACGATCCTAAGCTCTCGCACGCCTATTACAAAGACATGGCCGGTCGCATACCGACGAAGGCGATGATCGAGAAGCACTACGCTGAAAAATCTCCCAACTTCAGCTGCGCGCCTTATGAAGACTTCCGGGTGATGCTGGAGAAAGAGAAGTCCATCGATGCCGTGCTCTGTGCGACCCCGGACCATACCCATGCCTACATCTCCGTGCACGCCATGCGTGCCGGTAAACACGTGTATTGTGAAAAGCCCCTCACGCATAATATTTGGGAAGCTCGGCAGGTGGCCAAGGTTGCGGCAGAAACTGGAGTCGCCACTCAAATGGGCAGCCAAGGCCATTCCTCCGTGGGCACGCGCGAGACCATCGAATACATCCAAGGCGGAGCGATTGGCACCGTCAAGGAAGTGCATGTCTGGGTGCCGGCTACCCGCTATAACATCGAATTGAAAGGCTACCCAGAGGACAAACCTGCCTTACCTGCGGGTCTCAACTGGGATCTCTGGCTTGGACCACGTTCGGGGCGCGATTACCACCCAGCCTATCATCCCTTTTCTTGGCGTGATTTCTGGGCCTTTGGCAGTTCGGGGCTAGGCGACTTCGGCACTCATGATATGAACAGTGCTGTGCGTGCTCTGGAGCTTTGGTCGCCTAACTTGGTGGAGGCTTACAGCATCGGCTTCAGCAATGAGCATATCGCTCCTTACGGTTCGATGATTCACTTCCACTTCCCGGCCAATGAGAAACGGGGCCCGATTGTCCTGAACTGGTATACGGGTGGTGGACGCCCTGCGCATCACGAGGCTCTGGGAGCTTACACCTTGCCTCGTCGAGGTGCCCTCTATGTCGGAGATAAAGGCGTGATTCAGACCGATGGCAGCGGTGGTCCACCCCGTCTCTTCCCCGACACACGCCGTAAAGAGTTCGTCAAACCCGAGCCGCGCCTGAAGCGTTCCAACGGGCATCATCGCGACTGGATCGATGCGTGCAAAGGGGGTGCTCCCGCTTCCTGCCCGTTTGATTACGGAGCACAGCTCACGGAGACGGTCTTGCTTGGCGTGTTGTCTCAGCGCCTGGGTAAACCCCTGAAGTGGGATGCCAAAAACATGAAGGTGGAAGGCAATGCGGAGGCTGATGCCTTCATTCGTGAAGCCGCACGACCTGGATGGGACATCGTCTGATCCATTCTTTGTAACCTTGCCTAGCCTGCCATGTCCGATTCCATCACTTTCGTCTCGCTAACGCTCAATCACGAGGAAGCGGTGGCACGTTTGATCCATCAGGCCCTCGTTCAGTGGTATCAGAGTCGTCTCGGCCAGGGTGCACGCTTTGGGGAGAGCCACGAGCCTTTTCTCCAGTTTCCACGAGTCTATGAGGATCTGGATCCTGGAGAAGCGATTGCGGCTTGGGATCACGTCACAAAGACCCTGTTAGGCGTTTGTTTCACCCATGAGCGCGAGACACATCTCTCCATCGGCATCGTAGCCACGGCTCCTGAAGCCAGTGGTCGGGGTATCGCGCGGCGAATGATGGAGGCGGCGTTGGAAAAAGCTCGTGCGGCAGGTAAACCCGCCCGTTTGGTATCCAGCCTGTTGAATATCGATTCCTTCTCGCTTTACACACGTTTGGGTTTCGTTCCAGGTCTCATCTTTCAGGATCTGATGATGAAGGTCCCTGAGGATGGTTTGAAGGCAACACCTCCTCCCGGCATCGAGCGGGTCAGACTGGCTCACACGGATGAAGCCGCCGCTCTTGCTGATCTGGAGCACAAGCTTCAGCACATTCGTCGAGAGAAAGACTACCGTTACTTCCTGGCCGACGAATCCGGCGCGTGGCAGGTGCTCGTGGCGGAAAACGCCGAGGGAGAGCGACAAGGCTGCTTGGTCATTGGACTGAGCTTTGGCATGCTCGGCCCCGGCTTTGCGGTGGATGCTACAGCAGCCTTGGCCCTTCTATGGCAGGGACTGGATACCATGCGGGGTCGCAGCCCGGTGTTTCTCGTGCCTTGCCGTGAAGCAGCCCTGGTGAAGAGGCTGTATAGCTGGGGTGCCCGCAATGTGGAACTGCACGTGGCTCAAAGCACAGCTCCAGGAACTGAGACAATAGGCATCTGCTTCCCCACCTTCCTGCCTGAATCTGCTTGAGCCCTTCTTCAAGGATTCGCCGGTGGTAGCTTGCAGGATTGCCAAGCCAGGAATCGCCATTGTCCCTGCTCCAGCCTCCACACCGCCAGGAAGCTGAGGATGCTGTCCATCTTGCCCTTCGCCGTCTCTGCTTGAATGCGTGCCTGCCCTGCCATGAGCGCGATATCGGGTGCAGGGAACGTGAAGGAACGTTCCACATAATCATACTCCACATACTTGGTGGTTCCTGAGGTCAGGACTTCGATCAAAGAAGCCTTGGTATCCACGACGCCATTCGAGTGGGCATAACGCAGCTCATCTGAAAATACGGCCTGAAGCTGATCCACACTGACTTTCTTCATGGCCGTGACCCGCGCATCATCTGCGGCGGCGACCGAAGCACGCTTGGTTTCATCCGCTTGAGCGGAGAGGATCAAGCCCAGACAAATCGCGAACCCCAGAAAGTATTTTTTGCTCATAAAAGATGATCATCGGTTAGGCAGGGATTTCAGCCAAGCCAAATTGAACGCGTAATGATTCTTGCTGGTGATGAGTTGGATCTTGCCGTCACGGCTCTGAGTCATTGCGAGGTAGCCGCAAGGTTCGGCCATCGTGTCGCTCAAAGTGAACTGCACGCGATCAATCGCGTTCACCTGCCGCGCTGCCCCTCCAGGTGTGATCAGACGCTGAACCGCCCAAGTCTTGCCTTCATCATACGACAACGCGGCAAAGAGGCCAAATCCCGTGAACTCGCCACCACCTGCCTGCTTGAAAGACATGCCTTTACGGTTCTTCCAGTCGCGCCATTGATCCGTGAAGCTGCACAACAGAATTGCTCCGTCCTGAAGGCGGATCATTGCCGCACGCTGCACACTGCTGATGGCGGGAAAAGGTGTCACATCATACATCCAGGTTTTCCCCAGATCCGCCGTGAAGCTGACCGGTGTCTTGAAGCCAAACTTCGCCTGATCTTCTTCGGGGTCATTCCGGCTCACCGCCATGATCCGGCCATCTTTGAGCTGCACGATGGGCGCATGAATGCCGGGATAACGAAAGCCTTGGCCTCCAGGTCGAAAATCACTCTCGCGTTTGGCCACATCATTGAAGCTCCAGCTCTTGCCACCATCTTGGCTGTAAACCAAGCTGACCTGACGCACGTCATGAGAGATCACCAGCGTGCCATCGGTCAGTCGGATCACCTGATTGCCAAATTCCCCGGGTGGCTGAATGGAAAGCGCCTTGGACCACGTGGCCCCATTGTCTGTCGAAGTGCGGACAATGTTCTCTCTCAAACCGCGTGCGAAATGATACATCGTTTGTTCGCCATCCCACCAGACCTTGGGACCGTGATCATTGATATCCACGCCATCCCAAAATACGGAAGCAGGCTCCCACTCGGTTTGACCACGGCGCAAGCGACTGGCGACATTGCTTAACTCCGCGCCATCCTCATTGGCGCAGGAATACCACACGGCCAGCAGATCTCCATTTGGGCATTCCGTGATGGAGGGGCTGTGATTGTGCCGGAAGAACACCGGTCCATAAGACGGCTCCGGGATTTTGACATAGGGTTTGGGGCCTTCGAAGAAAGGCTCGGTTTCCGAAACAGCAGCGATCTTAGCGAGGCTCTGAGACACATCCCGAGCATACAAAGGCACCTCTGCCGGAGTGGCGTAGGCCCCTTTGGGCAACGCACCCGCGACGACTCGGAAACCGATGCGATCACTCCGAGCCTCTGGCAACCAAGCTCCGCGATTGGCGGAACGGATGACACGTGTGAAGATGGAGTGATGGCCGCCACGGAACACTTTGAAGTCCCCGTCTTGAGCTCCTAACGGGTTGGTTTGAGCCGCAGCAGCATAAGGCCCAAACCAATCCGCGCACCACTCGGCCACGTTGCCATGCATGTCTTGCAAGCCCCATAGATTCGCTGCCGTGAGCCCGACCTTCAGCATTTCTTGGTTCGGCACCTCAGTGCGATATTCCGCTGGCAGTGTTTTCCCTGGGAAATATCGATCCCGAAACCCGATGTCCGATCCCCATTTCTGGAAGCTGGCGGGTAAGGTATCTCCCGTATGAAACAGGGTCTTCGTGCCAGCCCTGCAAGCATACTCCCACTCAGCTTCCGTCGGCAGACGGTAGGGGCGTTTTTCTTTTTCCGATAACCATTCACAGAAGGCCATCGCGTCCTGCCAACTCACCTGCGTCACGGCATCCTCGTCATAGCCCTTCCCTTTCAGATGCTCAGGCTTGAACTGACGATACTGAGCCACTGTGACCTCCGTCACACTCATGTGAAAGCTTTGTGTTAAAGTGACCTGATGCGCGGGTTTTTCATCGGAGTCGGCATCATCGAACTTCTCGGGATGCTTCAGCATCTGATGATCCGTCTGCGGCCCATCTTGGCCCATGACAAATGTGCCGGGCTGAATCGGCACCAAGCGCATGCCCAGGGAATTGACGAAATCATCAGCTGCGGAGAGAGAGCATGCCCATGAGACCACTCCGAAGAGCATCCCAATCCAGGACAGACGAAGAGTCAAAACTCGCATGGTTTTAAAGGGTGATTTAATGAGGCTGCGGAGGAGTCCAGAACGTGCCTTCGATCGCGCGATCCTCTTCGCGTGGGCCATTGTAATAATACACATTGAAGATCTCGCCATCGGGTCGAACCAGAGCGCGTGGATAACCCAGATCACCATCGAAGCCATCGTCACGAATGACGATTTCGGGCAACCAGGTTTTGCCTTCGTCCGCACTGATGCGTGCTCGCATACCGGTCGGTTTCCGACGGTAACCATAGGTCACGCACAGGCGACCATCGGGGAGCAATACCGTCGCGGGAGGATTGCCTCCGATGTTCCCGGTGACCGCACTCACATGAGTCCAGTTTTGACCGAGGTCATCACTGCGCCAAAGCTCAATACTCGCGCTCGGTTTGCCCATGCGGATGGTCGTCAGCAGCGTTCCTGCTGGAGTCCGCACCGTGCTCGGCATGATGGCAAAACCGCCGGGCTGAGGTTCTTCTCCAATGTAAGACACGAACGTCCATGTCAGACCACCATCGGTGGTGCGTGCGCAGAAGACATGGCCTTCCTTGCCATCGTTCTTTTTACCGCAGCTGCCAAACATCAAACAGTCACGGGGTCCAAGAACGATGAGATCCGTGCGAGTGCAAATGCCCTCGACCCCCTCCACCTCAAAAGCATAAGGCCCACGCCAAGTCTTGCAGCGGTCCAGGCTTGTGTAGAACCACGACGGCCCCCTATGCAATCCGCCGAAGCAGAACATGAGAGCCGAGTCTGGAGCTGTGAAGTCCAGGGGCTCCTTCAGGGCGGTTGCTTTCACTTCTTTTTTACGATCTGCAAAAGGCACATCCTCTTCGGTCTTCCACGTCTTACCTCCATCCAGACTGCGCGCCTGGATCTCATAGGAAGGCTTGGTGCGATCAATCCGATGGTCTGTTGTCGTTGATTTATACCACGTGGAGGTGAAACCGACGACCAGTTCGTCCCCCCATTGCCACAGGCCATGGTTGGCAGGCCAGCCGCCATAACGGCCTGGTTCTTTGTAGATGATCACATTCTCACGTGTGGCTGGGCTGACCGTAGGCAGCTCGGACGCCGACGTGTCTAGCTTCAAGATTTCGAGCTTCGTGTCGGCTAGAGCCACTGAGGCAAGGGCCATCCACGAGGCACTGAGAAGGAACTTCGTCATGAGTTGAAGGGGGCCTATCTGGGTGATGAGGAGGACCTCAAACCTGAAAAATGCGGGTCGAGAAATCGACCAATCACTGGGGCCACTGGCCGTCCACGAGATCCCGGAGAGTCAGCTTCGTGGGATCAATCACCACATGCTTCACCTTCTGGCGCTTCCACGTGTAGGTGGCATGGACCAAACCATCGCTGGTTTGAATGATGGAAGGATAGCTGTATTCGCCCGGCTCACTCTCCAGCACCAGCCCCGCCTGCCAGGTGTGACCATCTTTCGAGGCGGAAATATTCAGAGGCGTACGCTTGCCCCCCCACTTGCCGGGGGTGCCGCCGATATGATTGTAGATGATGAGGTGGGTGCCGTCCTTCAGCGTCACAGCATCTGTGCCACTGTTATTGTTAGGCAGAGATCCCAGAGTCATCTCGCCCCAAGTTTGACCGCCATCGTCGGACTGCACTTCGAAGATTTTATCCTGCCGAGAACGACCAATCGCCAGGAGCTTTTCACCGCCGAGGAAGAGAATGCTGGGCTGGATGGCCTGGATCTGCACCCCATCATTCACAGGCCCCATCAACTCCCAGGTTTTACCCAGATCGCGAGTGCGTTCAAAGTGAACCATCCACTTGCTGGGTTTCTCATGCGTCTCGTTGCTGGTGGGGCACAGAATGCTGCCGTCCGCCAATTGCACGGGTTTGTTCTTGATGGGGCCGAGAATACCTTCAGGCAAACGTCGTGGCTGTTCCCAGGTCTGGCCTCCATCGGTCGAAGTGGTGAGCATGCCCCACCATTCCTCTGGATTTGGACCTGCCTTATAAAACAGCATCAGAGGCCCTTCCTTGGGCTGAAACAAGACGGGATTCCAGGTGGGATGACGCACCACTGTGCCATCGGCCTTGGTGTATTGAATGCCATTCGCCACTTCCACACTCGGCGTCCACTTCCCATCCACGAGGCGTGAGACCCAAATGCCCACGTCAGGGTTCTTTTCATGCGTACCGCCAAACCACGCAGACACCAAGCCCGTCGGGGTTTCCACAATCGTCGTTGCATGGATCTGTGGGTAAGGTCCCGTATCGTAAATGAACTCAGACTTGAGCAAAGCGGGGTCAGCGGCTGTGGACAACCACGGAAGACACAGAAGACACGGAAGGAGGAGCGATTTGAGAGACATGGTTGGAGGTAGGTCGAATGAAATGGCGAATCAATGAATCAGACCGAGTGCGGTGAGTCTTTCACGGATCAATTCCCGTTCGGGCGGATTGAAGCGATGGAAAGGTTCGGCCACTTGATCATCACAGATCCCCAGCAGTGAAAGGGCACACTTGATGCCTTTGATGATGGCACTCTTGTGCCTGCCGACGGTGTAGATGCTGCCCGCCAAGCTCATGACTTGGCGATGCAGCTCACGCGTCCGTTGAAGATCCTGTGCGGCGGCGGCCTCATACATCTTCACATAGAGTGACGGATGTAAATTCGCGCCGCCATTGATGCCACCATGCCCACCCAGCAGAACGGCCTCTGCAGTCAGCTCCTCCGGTCCCACCAGGATGCTCCATTCCGGTCTCTGATGCGCCACCTCGATGAGACGGTGAAAGTAAATCATGTCACAAGAACTGTCCTTCACCCCACAGATGCCAGGCATGTCGAGCGCACGCCGAACCAGATCAATCTCAAAACTAACCTTCGTTAGGCCGGGCATGTTATAGAGGAACAGCGGCAAGGGCATTTCCTCTACCAGATCCTGAATGTATTCCATCAACTCCGGAGGAGCGGCAGGAAAGTAGTAGGGAGGAGCCGTGACGACCGCGCTCGCCCCTTGATCCGCAGAATAGCGAGCGAGATCCACGCTTTCGACAAAAGCGGTGTCGGTAATGCCCACCAAGACTGGCACCCGTCCCTTCACCAACTGACAGGTGCGCTCGATCAGCTCCCTCCGCAGGCGGTAGCTCAGACTCGGGGCCTCGCCTGTGGTTCCCAAAATGAAAAGACCATGCACACCCCCTGAGAGCAGATGCTCAATCAAACGCTCAAGACCGGCGACATCCAAAGTATCACGGCCGGAAAGTGGAGTCACGAGGGGCGGAATGATCCCGCGAAGAGGTTGGGGTAGGGACATGGTGGGTAGTTTCACAGCTTGCCTCTTCCGCCACTCCATTCGCAACTCCTTGCTTGTGCCCATCTTTGGCAGACGGATGACGATTCTTGACCGTGGCAAATCGGCCTGAAGCCCAAGTAGGATGCGTGAGGGGCCAGAGTTCGGGTTGCCAAACGGCGAGGCCAGGCGCTAGGATCACCGTGCATGAGCCCCACGACCGATCTGCCGAAGTATCGCCCCGACCTCATTGGTGAAGACGCGGGGGATGAGTGTTACCTTGACCTGACGCCCGAGGAACCCCGGCAGGAGACCCGCATGGTCTTCTGCTGGTGCCCGCCTGCGCCGGAGCAAAAGCTGCCCGGCTTCTGGCTGGGGAAGTACCTCGTCACCCAGGCGCAGTGGGTGGCACTGGGGCTGCGAAACCGGAGCGGCTTCAACGAAAGCCCGCAGCAGCCAGTGGATCACGTCTCCTGGCACGATGCGGGCGAGTTCGCCCAGAAATCACGGGACGTGATGCCCGCAGGCTATGAACTCTGGCTGCCAGCAGAGGCGCAGTGGGAGCGTGCCTGCCGGGCGGGGCGGGACATGGATTTCGGCATCGGCTCTGGGCACAGCCTGAATAGTCAGTTGGCGAATTTTAACGGGAATCATCCAGCAGGCGAAGGCAGGGGTTGGTTTAAATGGCTCTACCGTCAGAAGACCCTTCCCGTGGGCTGCCTCCCGTCGAATGACTGGGGCCTGCATGACATGCACGGCCAGCTCTGGGAGTGGTGTGCTGAACGTTACGCTCAAGGGAGCGACTCCCGCGTCCTGCGCGGCGGCTCCTGGGACGACGACGGCTGGTACGCCGCTGCCGGCTTCCGCTACAGGGACGTGCCGCTGGACCGCCACGAGTCCTTCGGCCTGCGTGTCTCCCCCAGTTCCATCCAGTTCAGGGCCGGAGGCCAAAAGAGCGCAACGAGGTACGAGTGAAGCGATCCACTCTGCGCAGCAGCCGAAATTTTTTCTCAAGCCTGATTCCATGCCCTTTGCCTTCTTCAGCATCCCCGCCGCAGCCCGCCCGGACGTGGCAGCGGAACTGAATGCCTTTCTCCGCAGCCACCGCGTGCTGCGGGTGACGCAGCAGTGGCATGAGAAAGAGGGGGCGTGGGCATTCAGCGTGGAGTATGTGGACGGGCCAGGGAACAGCAGCACTTGCAGCCCGGCTAGCGACAAGGTGGACTACAAGGAGACACTGCCGCCGGAGCAGTTTGAGCTCTTCGCCCGGCTGCGTACGTTGAGGAAGACCATCGCTGAAAGGGAGGGAACACCGGTCTTCGCCGTGTTCAGCAATGCGCAACTGGCGGAGATCGTGCAGCGCGGCTGCCAGAGCACGGCGGAGCTGCGGGCCATCAGCGGCGTGGGAGAGGCCCGCGTGGCGAAGTACGGTGCCGAGGTTCTGGAAGTGCTGAAGGGAGGGACCAAACCTTCATGAGAAGTGTCGGCGGTCTCATGCAGGCGATGGTGACGCGAGAGAACCTGACCGCTGCTGTGTGGCTGGCAGCCAAGGGGCGGCGGCAGCAGCCTGCCGTACGGACTTTCCTAGCAAATCTGAGTGTCGAGCTGGACGCGCTGCAAAGCCAGCTCACCTCCGGTGAGTTGCACTGCGGGGAGTGCCACACCTTTACCATTCATGATCCGAAGGAGCGCCTGATCACCGCACCGGTCTTTCGTGAGCGGGTGCTGCATCACGCCATCATGCGGGTGTGCGGCCCGGTGCTGGAGCGGCGGCTCATCCACCACAGCTATGCCTGCCGTGTAGGAAAGGGAACCTATGCCGCGCTGGAGGCTGCCCAGGCCGCAGCAAGGAAAGGGACGTGGTTTGTGAAGCTGGATGTGCGGAAGTATTTCCAGAGCATTGACCATGGGCGGCTCATGGCGCGGCTGGCGCGCGTGTTCCGGGAGAGGCAGGTATTGGACACTTTCCGTCTGCTGCTGGCGGCCTATGCACCCCAGCCGGGCCGGGGCCTGCCCATCGGCACGCTCATCTCCCAGCATTTGGCGAATTTTTACCTCGCCACGCTGGATGTGAAAGCGGTGCAGGACCTGCGCCCACTTGGCTACGTGCGCTACATGGATGACATGGCGCTGTGGGTGGCAGATGCCGCCGCTGCCAAGTACGCCCGGGAGAGCCTGGTGGCCTTTGCGCAGCATGAGCTGGGACTGGAAATGAAGACGGCCTTCATCAACCGCAGTCAGCACGGGATGGACTTCCTGGGTCACCGGGTCTTCCCCCATCGGCTGGGGCTGAACCATGCCAGCCGCAGGCGCTACCAGCACCGGTTGCAGGATCTCATGAATGATGAGGAGATCAGTGAAGCCACGGCCCAGGAACGCGCCGTGGCGCTGACAGCCTTCACTCAGCGTGCCGACTGCGTGAGCTGGCGGCGGCGAGTGATCATGACTTTGGGCGGCGGGCCACGGGCGACAAGCGCGTCCTGCGCGGCGGCTCCTGGAACAACAACGGCAGGAACGCCGCTGCCAGCATCCGCAACAGGAACGAGCCGCAGAACCGCAACGAGAACATCGGCCTGCGTGTCTCCCCCAGCTCCAGCCGGAGCCCGGAGCGCCTGGATGGAACCGGCCTGCTGTCCAGCTCCACAGCCGTTTGCTGTGGACGAAACCCAAAGCACCCCGCCGCCGGTCCGTAGCCCCAGGGTGCAGCGCACCGGGCCAGCACGGGCGGCGGGGACATTTTCTCAAGCCACACCGTCATGAGCATCCCGAACCTGACTGAAGCCCAAAAGCGCATCCATTTCTGCCACCGGAAACGGCGGAACCACCTCAACCTCGCGGAGCTGGGGCTGCGCACGGCGGATCTGGACGCGGTCCCCGAGTTTGCCCAGCTCACGCAGCTCGAATTTCTCGACCTGACCGGGAATGAGCTGACAGAGCTGCCACGTGGCCTGAGCCGGTTCACCCAACTGCGCTGGCTGGGGCTGAATTTTAACCGGCTGGCAAGTGTGGGAGGAGTGGAGTGGCTTCATCGGCTGGAGAGGCTGTACCTCCGGGACAACCGGGTGATCTCCCTGCCCTTCGCCATCGGCCTGCTGGATCGGCTGGTGGAACTGGACCTGACGGCCAATCCGCTAGGTGAGCTGCCCCTTTCCATGGGCCTGCTGGATGCGCTGGAGCATGTGGCCCTGGAGGACAGTCAACTGATCCCTGATCAGCGGTCTGCCTGGAAGCAGAAAGCGTGGCCCTCCCTGAAGAAACACCTGCGGATGACGGATTCTGCGATCACTCGCGAGATGCTGGCACAGCATCGAGAACGTCATGCCTGTGACGGCCTCGAGGCGGCTCCGACCATCACCTTCTATGCCGCGAAGCTTATCCTCATCGGAGACAAGGGGCATGGGAAGACTTGCCTGCAAAAGGCTCTGCGTGGGTTACAGGTCACTGAGAAGGTGGGGAAAGACGGAGATACCTTTAGCGAGAGCACCGAGGGCATGAACCGTTCGCTTCTCCGCTTGGACAAAAACGGGCGGGTGCTGGCGCAACTGGACGCCGACGCGCATGTGGAGCCGGGGCGGGACGGTCTGGACTTTCACATCTGGGACATGGGCGGGCAGCATGATTACCGGCACATGCACCAGATGCTTTTCTCTCCGCAAGCCATTTATCTGGCGGTCATGATCCCACGGGGGAAGGATGACGCAGACCGCGGCCTGCATCGTTGGCTGGAGCTGGTACAACGCCGCACGCAGGGGAACGCCCGCGTGCTGGTGATCTGCACGCGCGGACGGCAGGATGCATCCCTGAAGCTGGAGGACCTCCAGCGCGAGTTTCCCCAACTTACCTTCCACGGGCTGCATGTGGTGGACAGCGTGAAAGGCACGGGCATCCCGAAATTGCGGCGAGAGCTGGCGGGGATCGTAAGCGATAAAAAAGGTCCTTATGCCCAACGGTGGCAGCCTGGATGGGCGGGCGTGTTTCAGGCTCTCCAAGGACACGCGGAGCAATACCTGAGCTGTGACGAGGTGCGGGGCATCTGCGATAAGCATGGCATCAGGGATGGAGACGCCCAGGAAATTTTCATTCGCACGGGGCATCTCATCGGCACTTGGCTGTGGCGGGAGGATACTCCGGCAGGGAAAGGCGTGGTGGTTCTGAAACCGGAATGGCTGAATCGGGCGGTGGCCCGTGTACTGGACGATGAACCCGCCCGCAAGGCGCATGGCGTGATCCGACTGGACCACCTGAAGAAGCTGTGGCTGGCAAAGGCCCGCGATGGGGCACAGCCATTCCCCGCAGAGACCCATAACATGCTGCTCCAGCTCATGGAAATCAACGAACTGGCCTACCGCCCGAAGCGGCCCGGCCAGAAACACGGCGAGGGTGATCTGCTGCTGATGACGCAGATGGTGCAGGAGCTGCCGCCTACACGGCTGGATGAGGTGTGGCCTGTGGAAACACCCCAGAACTATCGCGAGTCACGCCGCACGATCCTCTTTGCCGATCAATCTGGCAGCCTGCAGCCGGGCGAGGTGCCGGAGCTCATTTACCTGCTGATCTTCCGCCTGCGCTCCCTCAGCCTGGGGCACACCAACCCCGATGAAGCCATTCACTGGCAACACGGGCTGGTCGTGAGCGACAAGAACCATAGCATGGCCCGCATTGAGCTGAAGGAGCGCGAGCTGCACATCAAGCTGCGTTACCTGCGCAACGACAGCCTCTTTGACCTGATCGACCACCAGATCGGCGCAGACACGGACGAATGCTGGAATGGATTGAAAAAGACCCGCTACCTCAGTTGCAGCACCGCCTGCCGCCAACCGCGACACGACATGATGAATGGTCAGGGCCGCATTTCTGAGGACGCTTGCCACGAGAACCTGAAAGAGGGCTTCCCCGCAGTCAATTGTGCCTCATGCAATAAACCCGTGAAGCTAGAGGCCCTGTTCGCCGAATGTGCGACTCAGCAGGTCACCCTACTTGACTCACGGATCACCACTCTCATTGAGCAGATGGCAGAAGGCGGCACGGACTGGCAACGGACCGTATCAGGCAAGTTGGACCACATCGCCGAGGTGGTGACGACGATCCGCGATGAAGCCCGTGCTCATGCAAAAGACTGGATGAATGCCTTCTCCAACCGCGAGGACGATCGGCCACGGCTTTTCAGCATCCTGCCGGTAGAGAAAGAGTGGTGGAAAACGGGCCTGATGGAGACGGAGGTGGACATCACCATCTGGTGCGAGTGGTCTCTGGCCCCGGTGCCGTTCTTCGGGGAGAAGTATGGTAAAGACGGGCGTGGCACGCTGCGGGTGAAGGTGGGTCGAGAGTGGGTGAAACATGCGAAGAGGGCGATGCAGTTCACGAAGTTCGCGCTGCTGGCGTGGAAGACGGGTGGGCTGGCTGCTGGTGAGTATGTCTTACCCGCTGAGTGGAAGCCCAAGGTGGACGAATGGTCGAAAACTCAGGCCGACTTCGAAAAGGCGCTCCAAGACGACACCAACAAGGAGCTACGTGCTTACCTGAAACAAGCGGACGAAGCCGATGTAGAGGCCGGAATCTTTTCCAAGCTAGGTGTGGCCGGTTATGGTCTCCCCAAAGAGCAGGATGCCAAGTTTATTCACACCATGCGCGAGCTATTTGTGAAGCATGACTCCGAATGGGGAGGGCTAAAGCCTGTGCTCGAGGAATCGCGCTGGTATCGTGTGCATCCAAAGTGGCAGCAGTTTGGACGCAAGGTTTGATTTGGGTAACGAACTCCATGTTATGAAAGTCTCCGACACAGCTGATTACTTCTCCCAGCAGGTGCTGCGCACGCGGCGCTTTTTTGTGATGGAACCGAAAAGCAAGCGTGGGGAGAGTGGCGGCATCGCACTGGTGGCGGGTGGGTGCGAGTGGTGTGCGCCGGACTTTGTGATCAGTCGCACGACGTTTCCTTTCATCGCCTTCGAGTTCGTGGCTCGTGGCAAAGGTCAGGTGACCTTGGCGGGGAAGAAGCATGAGCTGTCGGCGGGGCATGCCTTCTTCTTTGATCCGGCGACGCCGCATGTGATCCAGTCGGACTACGGTGAGCCGATGGTGAAGTATTTTTTCAACTTCACCGGCTCCCGCGCCTCCGCCTTGTTGGGGGAACTGGGTCTCACGTCTGGGGTTCTCATCCGTGTGCTGGATGCCAGCCGTGTCATCAGCCTGCTGGAGGAAGTCATTGATCATGCGCTTCGTGGTGGGCGTCTAGGCCTCCGTGCTGCCAGTGCTGCTCTGGAGCATGCCTTGGTCCTGTGTGCCGACAGCCGTCAGCCAGCCACCACGAAACTCGACCCGGCTTATGCGACTTATCTGCGCTGCCGTGGGCACATCCTGAGGAACTACCCGGTGCTTGGCAACATCGAAGAAGCCGCGCGGCATTGCCATGTCTCAGCAGCCTATCTGACGCGCTTGTTCAAACGCTACGACGATGAGACGCCGCTTGCTTGTCTAACGAGGCTGAAGCTCTCCCAAGCCGCCATCAAACTGCGCCAACCGGATGCCCAAGTGAAAGCGGTCGCGAGTGAATTGGGTTACAAAAGCGCCGCTCACTTTTCACGGGCCTTCAAAGCCTGGAGTGGACGCTCACCCACGGAGTCACGCAGTGACCTCTAAATGCCCAAGGCAGCCTCCTTTGCCCTCACTTGGGCCATCCTTGCTAAAACCTGCTCATACGGGAAGCATACCCTTTGCTTCTGACTTGAATAAGAGACATCTCAAGGAGCTGCGCGGTGAGTGACCGCTCAGGAATTGAATCAACGACGGGTCGTGATGCCCTTCGTGATTCGCATGCTGAACCCTCCTTCCATGTCATGATCAAAATCGCCTTTTACGACACCAAGACCTATGACCGGGAAGCCGTCCTCGCAGCTCCAGGGGCGGGTGATATCGAGTGGACCTTCCATGATTTTCGGCTCACCACCGAGACGGCGGCAACGGCTGTGGGCATGGACGCCGTGTGCGTGTTTGTGAATGATCGATTGGATCGTCCTTGCTTAGAAAAGCTGGCTGAGGCAGGCGTCAAACGCGTGGCGCTGCGCTGCGCCGGATTTAATCAGGTGGATCTTCAAGCAGCGAAGAATTTGGGGATTTCCGTGACGCGTGTGCCAGCCTACTCGCCTCATGCCGTCGCTGAGCATACCGTGGCCTTGCTCATGACGTTGAATCGCAAGATTCATCGCGCCTACAACCGCGTTCGTGAGCACAACTTCTCATTGGCAGGACTGGTCGGCTTCGATCTCCATGGCAAGACCGTGGGGATCATCGGCACGGGGAAAATTGGACGCTGCGCCGCTGAGATCTTCCGTGGCTTTGGCTGTCACGTGCTCGCTCACGATCCCTTTCCGGTGACGGATTGGGCCAGCCAACAGGGCATTGTTTATGCTCCTTTGGACGACCTCTTTAGCCAGGCTGACATCATCTCCCTGCACCTGCCGCTGACACCGGAAAGCCACCACTTGATCGATGCCACCACCATCGCTCGCATGAAAACTGGGGCGTATCTCATCAATACAAGCCGTGGGAAGCTGGTGGATACACCTGCGGTCATTGAGGCTCTCAAGTCAGGTCACCTGGGTGGTGTGGCCTTGGATGTGTATGAGGAGGAGGAAGGTATCTTTTTCGAAGACCACTCCGGCCATGCGCTGCGTGACGACACCTTGGCCCTGCTGCTTTCGCTGCCCAATGTCCTGATCACCTCTCATCAAGCCTTTCTCACCCAAGAAGCCCTCGGAGAGATCGCCCGGGTCACCGTGGCGAATCTGGGCTTGGTGAATCAAGGCAGCGCTTTGCCGGATACACTTCTGACCTGAGTCCTTGCTTGGCAAAGGGCGATGGGCTGGCCACACTGCCAGCATGAATTTGCATGGACAAGTGTGTGTGATCACCGGAGCAGCCCGTGGCATCGGCTTAGCGACGGCGCAGCTTCTCGTCACCCGAGGCGCTAAGGTGGTGCTGGTGGATCAAGACTTTGCCGCTCTCACCGAAGCCTCTACGCGTTTACCCGAGACTCAGGTGCTTGCTGTCGTCGCCAACATCGCTCGGGGTGACGATGTGACTCGCATCGTGACCGAAACGACAGTTCACTTCGGCGACATCCAGGTTTGGATCAACAATGCTGGCCTCGCTCGACACCGCTGGATTCAGGACTACACCAAGGGGGAAATCGACCTGATGCTCGATGTGAACCTGAAGGGCACCATCCTTGGTTCTCAGGCTGCTCTGCGAGCCATGATGCCCCAGCGTCGAGGACACATCGTCAATGTCATTTCCACAGCCAGCTTGCGCGGTATTCCCAGTGAAACGGTCTATTGCGCGGCGAAATGGGGCGTGCGCGGCTTCACGCAAGGGCTGGCGGAAGAAGCTGCTGCGCATCGCATCCGCGTCACGGCGCTGCTTCCGGGCGGTGTGGACACGGCTTTCTGGGATGAAGCCTCCGAGCGTGATGCCCCGAAACAGCTGTTTCTCCAACCTCACCACATCGCTGACGGCATCGTCCGCTGCTTGGAGATGGATGATTTCTGCGTGCCGCGTGAGTTGGTGTTGCGCTCGTTGGACGACAGCGACTTCTCCGTTAAACCAGAGTGAGTGAGTGAGCCGCCCTGTGCGTGACGACTCACTCTAATCGATAAGACTTAGCCGATCTGAGCCAAGATCGCGGAAGCGATGCGGTCGGCTTGGGCTTCGAGATACTCGACATCGCGCCCCTCGATCAGGAGGCGAATGAGAGACTCCGTGCCGGAGTAGCGCAGGAGCACGCGACCGTAGTTGCCGAGTTTCTTCTCGGTCTCCTTAATGATCTTTTGAGCTTCAGTGAGATCCGTGATCGGTGGCTTCGAGCGCACACGCAAGTTGCGGGAGCTCTGGGGGAATTTCTTCAAGCACTTGCGGAGTTGGCTCAGCGGCTCCCCGGTTTCCTTCATGATCTTCAGCACCTGTAAGCCTGCGATGAGACCGTCTCCCGTGGAAGCCCAGTCACCGAAGATGATGTGACCGCTCTGCTCACCCCCGAGGTTCAAACCCCGGCTGTTCATCTCCTCCAGCACATAACGATCTCCCACATTCGTGCGGATGACCCGACCACCCAAACGCGAGACAAGATCGTCCAAGCCGTAATTGCTCATGATGGTCACGGCTAACGTATTTTGCTTCAGCGTGCCCTTACGCAGCATGGACTCTGCCGCGATGGCCATGAGTTCATCCCCATCCAGGGCAATGGCTTCCTCATCACAGAGAGCGATGCGGTCCGCGTCTCCATCGTGGGCGATCCCAGCCTGAGCTTGAGACTGGCGGACGAGGCGCTCCAACTCCTCGCTGTGAGTGCAGCCACACTCTTCATTGATGTTAAAACCATCAGGCTCGCTGTGAAACACCTGAACATCGGCACCGAGTTGCTCCAGAGCCAGAGCGCTGGTGTAGGAGGCGGCTCCATGGGCATTGTCCAAGGCCACGCGCATCCCATCCAGTCGCACGCCACCCATACTCGCCACGGCATGGGCGACATAACGCTCCACGCTGTCGGTCATGCGACTGACCCGACCGATGCCACGGCCTTCAGGGCGGATCGCTTCCTCGGCATTGCCCAGCACGATCTTTTCAATGGCCAGCTCGGTCTGGTCATTCAACTTGCGCCCATTGCCGTGGACGAACTTGATGCCGTTGTCTTCAAAGGGGTTGTGCGAGGCACTGACGATCACGCCGAAATTGGCTCCCGACTGTGCCGCTAGCATGGCCACGGCAGGGGTCGGGATCATTCCGGCCAGCACCACATCCACTCCAGCCGAGTTCAAGCCAGCCACCAAGGCGGCTTCCAGCATCTCGCCTGAAGCGCGGGTGTCACGACCGATGATGGCACGTGGACGCTCCCCCCCTTCGGTCCGGTTTCCCAAAATGGTGGCTGCCGCCTGTCCCAGACGTAAGACAAACTCAGGGGTCATGGGGTGACGGTTGGCCACGGCGCGAACGCCGTCGGTGCCGAAGAATTGACGCTTTTCAGACATAAGAGAGCGCGCCGTTTAACGCAGAAGCCGCCCCGTGTCAAAGACAGGTCTGGCGTCAAACCGCCCGCAGAGGCGGCAACGGAGGCTCATTGCGGAAATCCGGCCGGATCTGGCTCTTGATCATGAACCAGAACAAAAAGGCCAGCAGCACGGCAATGATTTTCTCACGCCAGTTCCGGGTGAAGAAACTTTTAAATTGATCCCAGCTCACGAGTCGGTTCCTCCTGGATAGGTTCGGGGGCAGCAGTGCCGAAGGTCAGCAATTCATTCAACCGATTGCGCAGTTCATCCGGTTCCAAATCGTGCTCCAGCTTGCCGCGATAAGCGATGGAAAGGGCTCCGCTTTCTTCACTCACAATCAGCGCGATGGCATCGGTCTCCTCCGTCACGCCCATGGCGGCCCGGTGCCGCAGGCCGATGGCCCGATCACGCACTTCTTTCTGACTCACAGGGAAGACGCAGCCCGCACTGGCAATGCGCCCCTGATCAATGATGGCCCCTCCATCATGCAGGGCCGTTTTCGGATGGAAAATGGTCGTGATCAGTTCCGGCGAAAGCTTGGCATCCACCGCGACCCCCGTCTCCGCCAGAAGGCGCAGGCTGATGCCACGTTGAAGAGCAAACAAAGCGCCGCAACGGCGGGCGGAGAGCTGCTTCATCGCCACCAACAACACATCCAGCGATTCTGGGTCAGGGCGGTTCAGGGAGAAAAAGCGGTGACTGCCCAACTCGGCCAAGACACGACGCAATTCCGGCTGGAAGAGCACGACCAAGGCAATGGCCAAAAAGACGGAGATACGCTGAAGCAGCCACGTGATGACCTCCAACTCCAAGAGCTGCGAAACAAGCGCCAAGCCGAGCAACAGCACCAGCAAGCCCGTAAGAATGCGTGCGCCACGTGTGGCCCGGAAGAACAGGTAGGCCTGATAGACCAACACAGCGAGGATCAAGATCTCCACGCCATCACGCCAGTGCTGTATTAAAAATTCCCACATGGTCGGCTCCCTTGCTCAAAGCCTAACGAAAGCCTTTGTGCAAGAACTTCATGTCTTCATCGTGATTTTAACGGGTCTTTTAGCTTGTGGCAAAGAGAAGGAGTCAGCCGCCGCACTGAATGGTGATCCATTTGCAGTCTGTTGCTCGTAGCCTTATGTTCTCTGATGAACATCCTCGAGACCGACGCCATGGTTCAAACGGACGGGAATTTGCAACTGCTCTCCCCCCTTCCCTCATGGTTGAGACCCGGAAGAGTGCATGTCTTCCTCACGACAGAGCAGCCTGTCACTCAAAATGCAGGCATCGAAACAAATCCTGTCTCAAGGGCACCTCAGCCAGGGAGCCTGAAAGGCTTTCGCATGGCAGAGGATTTCGATGAGCCATTAGAAGACTTCCAAGAATACATGGAATGAAACTGCTGCTCGACACGCATGCTTTGATTTGGTTCCTAGAAGATCACGCGCATTTGTCTGATGTGGCACGTGTTGCGATCAGTCACCCCGAAAACCAGAGCTTCGTCAGCGACGCAACGGCTTGGGAGGTGGGCATCAAGCACTCGCTGGGGAAATTGGACCTTCCTGTTCCTTACGAAGATTTGTTCCCCTCACGTCTCCAGACACTCGGCTTTCAGATACTTCCTATCCGACATGCTCATCTGCATGAAGCCGCGAGACTCCCTTGGCATCACCGAGATCCGTTTGATCGTCTGCTCATCGCCCAAGCTCGTGTTGAAAGCTTGGTTTTGGTGAGCCGTGATACGCATTTTCCGGCTTATGGCGTGCCGATCCTTTGGGGATAAGTTGATCTCATCGTGATTTTGCAGGCTTCTTTTGGGTGACCGCAAAAGGCAGAAAACGCGACTCGAACCGCTTCGGCACCACGCACTGAATGTCGGCGACCCCGCGATCGTAGTCTTCGGATAAGACCTTGCCCTCCTGATGGGCGAAGGCCACGAGGTCCATGCGATCCAGAGGAATGCTGAGGTCCATGCGCACGACACGATCAATCAGCATGTCATGAATGCGATGGAAGAGATCTTCCATGCCCTGGCCGGTTTGCACCGAGATGAAGACGGCTTCGGGGAACTGCCGCAGGAGTTCCATCTGCCGATGGTCTTCCACCAGATCCATCTTGTTCAACGCGAGCAACACCCGTTTGTCCCCTGCGCCTAACTCGGCCAACACTTCCGTGGTGGTTTGGTAAAAGGCATAGGCATGGGGGGAGCTGGCATCCACCACGTGAATGAGAAAGTCCGCCAGCACGGCTTCTTCCAGCGTCGCACGGAAGCTCTGCACGAGATCATGCGGGAGATTGCGCACAAAGCCGACCGTGTCGGTGATCAGCATCGACTGGCCATCAGGCAGTTCCATGCGCCGAGTCGTCGTATCCAGAGTAGCGAAGAGTTTGTCCTCGGCCAAGACGTCGGATTGGGTCAGGTGATTGAGAAGGGAGGATTTACCGGCATTGGTGTAGCCCACGATGGCAGCGTGCGGCACGGGCACACGGCTGCGCTCCTTGCGCATGGTGTCGCGCTGGCGTTTCACTTCCTCCAGTTCCGCTTTCACGCGGTCCAGACGCTTGTAGGCCATTCGGCGGTCCACTTCGAGCTGGGTTTCACCCTCACCACGGGCGGCTCCAGCACCACCTGCGCCACCACCAGCGCCACCGCCCTGACGGTCAAGGTGAGCCCACATGCGGGTCAGACGCGGGATGGAATATTCCATCCGTGCCAGTTCCACCTGGAGGCGAGCTTCGCGGGTCTTGGCGCGCATGTTGAAGATGTCCAAAATGACCTCATGGCGATCAATGACGGCGAGCTTGGACTCCCCTTCCCAAGCACGCTGCTGTGCCGGGGAGAGTTCGTTATCGAAGACAATGCACTCCGCTCCAGCATCACGGGCGGCCTGCATCAGTTCGGCGGCTTTGCCTTTACCGATCAAATGCCGGGCCGTCATCTCGCGGGCAAACACCAGTTCGGTAGCCACGACCTCGATATGCAGGGTCTGCACCAGTTCCTTCAACTCTTCCAGAAGATCCGCCGATTCCTGGGCTTTACGGCGGTCAAAATAGGCTCCCACCAGGAATGCACGTTCCACCTGCTGAGGCTTTTCACGAATATCAAACATCGTCCACCTATAGCGGAGTGCAGGCGCTTGCCAAGCACAGCCAGTTGCTCCGCACCGTATTTCATGCCACAGAACACATTCCATGACCCGCCGCCTTTTCTCCTGCCTCTGCCTGCTCTCCCTCGCCGCCTGTGGGCCGGTGGATCGTGAAGGCACGAGACTGAGCCGTTACGAAACCGATGCGACAGAGGCGCTGGTCCGTGAAATGCTGCGCACCCTGCCTGATCCGAACCCCGGCGTGCCGAAGAGCTACTCCATTTCCCTGGGGGAGATCGTCCCGAACCGTGACTACACCCCTGCGAGTGTGCCCTTTCTGGAGCGCTTTGCCGATCTCAACCTGCGCCTCATCAGTGCCAGCGTGCTGACCACTCAGCAGCCAGACAACATCATCGTGGACCCAGAACAGCGCATCGCCGCCTACGTCATTCAGGTTCGTCTGATGAAATCCACCGGACCTGACTCCTGGGAGTATGAGGCTGGCTGGTCTTACAAAAAGCACTTCCAGCGCCGCACCTGGACCGTCACCCGTGCCGGGGACAAATACACGGTCACCGACAAAGGCGTGCTAGACGGCAATTGGCAGCCCTGAGCGGGATTGCTGGAAACATCGGTGGCCGAGAGTCGTTTCAAAACGGCTTTACCACCATGCGTCCGACCTACCTCACCCTCTGTGCCGTCAGCCTGATCGGCAGTTCGCTTTTCGCTGCGGATACCGCCACCAAGCCCGCCAAACCTAAGGCGGCCAAGCCTGAAGCAAGCAAACCCGCAGCTCCCAAGCTCCCGACACCGACCCAGGCCAATGTGTCCTATGGCACTCACGAGCGGCAGGTGCTGGACTTCTGGCAGGCCAAGTCGGACCAGCCTACTCCGGTGGTTTTCAATATCCACGGCGGCGGGTGGATGAATGGGGACAAAGGCCGCGTCAGCAACGTGGACAAGTATCTCGCCAAAGGGATCTCCGTCGTTTCCATCAACTACCGCTACGTCTCCCAGGCCCATGAGGCGGGAATCATGCCCCCGGTCAAAGCCCCCCTGGAAGACGCGGCCCGCGCGCTCCAGTTCATCCGCAGCAAGGCCGCCGAGTGGAACCTCGACAAAGAGCGCATCGGCGCCACCGGCGGCTCCGCCGGGGCCTGCTCCAGTCTGTGGCTGGCTTTCCACAACGACCTCGCCGATCCGAAAAGCAGCGACCCGATCGCCCATGAATCCACCCGCCTCTGGTGCGCCGCTGTTGCTGGGGCTCAAACCACCCTGGACCCCCAGCAGATGAAGGAGTGGACGCCCAACAGCCGCTACGGGGGTCATGCCTTCGGATTCCTGGCTAAAGCGGGTGATCCCAAGCAACGCGACTCCCAATTCAATCTCTTCCTGGCCGACCGCGAGCGGGTGCTTCCTTGGATTCAGGAATACTCCCCCTACGCCAACGTCACTGTGGACGATAGCCCCGTCTATCTCACCTACTCCACGCCACCAGCCCTCGGTCAGGATCAGAAGGACCCCACGCACACCTCCAACTTCGGGGTGAAGCTCCAGGAAAAATGCCAGGAAGTCGGCGTTCCTTGCGAGTTGGTGTATCCAGGAGCCCCGAACGTGAAGCATCCGCAGATCGACGATTACCTCATCGAGAAGTTGAAAGCTCCCTCGGCGAAGTAGGTGGATGTGATGACAATGTATTCATTTTCGGCTGGTCAAAATGAACGCCGATGGGTAAAAAGGAGACTGTGATGGCAAGCAGCCTCCTTTTTTTCATGAAAAACATCGTCATCCCCATTCTCGGAGCCGTCAGCATCGTTTCCATCGGTGCTGTCGCTTGGCTTTTAGCCTCCCCTCCGTCAGTGGACCCCCGTTTGGTCAAGCTGGAGTCCGATCTCAAAGAAGCACGCCAGACCATTGCTCAGCTCAAGGCCGACCTTGCTAAAGAATCAACCCGGCACACCGCCAACATCACCCCAGGGGGGAATCTGGCCCTGAGCCAGACGGCTAACTCCACCCTCGCCACCACCTCGTCGGAGAAGCAGAACCTCAGCCAGCTCTACAGCACCCCCGCCATGCGCGCGGTCATTGACCAGCAGCAGGCCGCCCAGATTGAGGTGGGTTACGCGCAGCTTTTCGAGCAGCTCCGCCTCACCCCTGAGGAGCGCGCCCACCTCAAAAACCTGCTCACGGCACGCCAGAAGGTGTTCACAGACTACAACGTCCAACTCCTGGACCCGAACTTGTCGCCAGAACGCCGCCAGCAGCTCATTGAGGAAGCGAGGAATCAGCACTCCGTCTATGAGGCCACCATCAAGCAGTTCCTCAACGACGAAAATGACTGGAATACCTTCGCCCATTGGGAAAACACCAAGACCGAGCGCACGCAGTTCAACAGCGTCGGGCGCGGCCTTTTCGAAGCCTCCTCTGAGCCGCTCTCCCAGCAACAGGAGCAGCAGCTCATCGACCTCATGGCCGAGGTGCGCATGAGCCCCAGCTCTGTGGGCGGTCTCAATGACCAAACCGGCACCGACCCCAATCGCCTCACCGACGATGTCATCGCCCAGCAACTCCAGCAGATTGAGACCAATAACCGCATCGTCGCCGAGCGTGCCCAGTCCTTCCTCACCCCCGCCCAGCAACTCACCCTGCAGAACTACCTGACCCAGACACAAACCATGGCCAAGTCAGGAATCGAGATGTCCAAGATGATCCTGCGTGGCGCCAACAAGTGAGCGTGCTAGGATTCGTCCATGCAGCAGCGCAGCGTCCAGCCGGAGATTTTAGAAACCCTGCCGCCAGATCATCCCGACGCCATTCGTGGGCGGGATGACCTCCTTCTGGTCAATGGCATCATGGGGAATCACGGCTGGATCAGCCGCACTCTACTGCGCTTTACCCAGCCAGGCTGGCATATCACCGAGATCGGTGCTGGCGATGGTGCCCTCTCGCAGAAACTCGCCTGCCGGGGCGTCTGCCCCACCTCGGCCCTGCATGCCTTCGATCTAGCCCCACGTCCGGCGGACTGGTCTTCCGATGCGGGGTGGACTCAGGGAGATCTCTTTGTGCAAACCCTGCCGCCTTCAGAGGTGCTGATCGCCAATCTCTTCCTGCACCACTTCCAGCCCGACCAACTCCGGACGCTCGGTCAGCGGATTCCCCCGCAGACCCGCCTCATTTTGGCGGCCGAACCTGCCCGCCGGTGGCTCCATACGCTCTCGGGTCGGCTCTTTTGCAGCATTGCCGAGCTGAACCACGTCACCCGCTACGACATGCAGGTCAGCATTCGCGCCGGCTTCCGTGGGCAGGAACTCCCCGACCAACTCGGTCTTGGAGAGGACTGGGAGGTCACCGTCCAGGAAACGCTCCTCGGTGCTTACCGCATGATCGCCCGGCGATGAGCCTGGGTTTGTCCGACTTCCTGCACCCATCTCAAGAAGAGGGTCCGCGTCTCAACACCTCACCAAAATCGGGCGTTTTGCCTGATTTTAGGCTTCCCCCGCACGGCTTCATCGTTTTCCCACGTCCCGTGGAGTGGCCAAGCAGACGCGCGGTGCGGCCAAACTGAGACGCGATGAGGTCGCGAAGCGTCCCGGAGGCGGTGGCAGAGAGGCAAGGGCAACGACCTTGCCTCGACGACACCGCTCTAGCCAAAGCGTGGAGCTCACGCAAAAGGAGCCCTCTGCAGGCTCGGTCACGACTTCGGCTGAGTGGATCCCGTAACACAACAAGCCATGGCCTGACTCAATAGCGGTGTCGCCGAAGCCGATGGCCCCGTCCCGCGTGCGGGACCACCGCACTCCGGGACGCTACCGCGCGCTCCCCTCACTTCTTCTTTTTCTTCTTCGCCTGCCCTGCACCGGGGAGGCGGCCACTTGGCTTCGCGGGGTCATAGGCGAGGTTGGGAGTGGGCATCAGAGCACCCACATCCTTGCGCCAGGCCTCCAGCTTGGCCGCCAGAGCAGCCACTTTGTCAGGGTGAGCTCGGGCGACATCGTCTGTCTCACCGATGTCCTCGCGCAGGTTAAACAACTCGCGTTTGCCGTCCTCATACCATTCGATCAGCTTCCAGTCCCCCTCGCGCACGGCGGCACCAGGAGCACCGCCTTGGTTACCGTAATGGGGGTAGTGCCAGTAGAGGGGGCGCTCAGGCAGGGAACCGCCACGCAGCACGGGGAGCAGGCTCAAGCCATCGACCTGAGAAGTGGTTTTCCCCTGGGCCAGCTCCATCGCCGTGGCGAAGTAGTCGGGGCTGCTCACGGGGGTATCCACCACGCGGCCGGGTTTCACCACCGCAGGCCAACGGATCACCAAAGGCTCGCGGATTCCCCCCTCATACATCCAGCCTTTACCTCCACGCAGAGGCAGGTTGGAGGTGGGGGAACCCTCGCTGGTGGAGAGACCACCGTTATCGGAGGTGAAGATGACGAGGGTGTTCTCGGCCAAGCCCAGTTCATCCAATTTGGCCAACACCTTGCCCACGGCGAGGTCCATGGCCTCCACCATGCCAGCATAAACCGGGAGCTCTTGCACCAATCGCACCTCGCGGGTGTCTTCCTTGCCCCACTCGGCTTTCAAGCCCAAACGGTTGCGCTTTTCCTCATACTTCTTCTCCAGATCAGGCCGGGACTGAAGGGGTGTGTGGACGGAGTAAAAGGAGAAGAAAGCAAAGAAGGGCTTGTCCTTGCTCGCCTCGATGAACTTGTTGGCCTCGGTCGCCAGGCGGTCCGGCAGATGCTCGCCCTCGGGGCCATCTGGCAGGCGGGGATTGTCATAGGGCACGAAGTATTTGCCCCGACCGTAAGGACCCCCGCGATCCACACCGCCGAGGTTGTGGTCATAACCCTGGTTCTCCGGCCACCAACCCTCCGGCCCGAGATGCCACTTACCTGCGAAGAAGGTGGCGTAGCCTGCGGCCTTCAGCATCTCCGCCATCGTCACTTCCTCATGCGCGAGGCGGTCGCTGTAAGACGCGGGCAGGAGCTTGGTATTGCGGGTCCAGAGCCCCGGTTTCATCGGTGCCCCGATGTAATCCGTGATGCCGGTGCGCTGGGGCCAACGCCCCGTCTGCACGGCGGCACGCGTGGGTGAGCAGACAGGGCAGGCCGCATAAGCATCGGTGAAACGCGCACCTTCTTTGGCGAGGCGATCCACATTCGGCGTCTCGTAAAACGTGCTGCCATAACAGCCGATGTCCCTTTGCCCCAGATCATCCACGAGGAAGAACACAATGTTAGGCCGGGAGTCTGCCGCTAAGGCAACGGAGGTGAGTGTCAGGAGAGCGAAGAAGCTTTTCAGCAGCATCTCATGACAACGCAGGTGCGGGCGGCATCTCACAGCAAAGATCGAAGCTGGACGGAGACGTGCTTCCCGCCAAGTTGAGCCCTCATGAAGCGCCTCCTGAATCTCCACACGCATCTCAGCGGTCTCGCTCAGCTGCTGCGCTGGACCCTGCTGGCTCTGCCGGTGGCGGGAGTCGTGGGCTCAGCGGTGGCGCTGTTCCTGTGGGTGCTGGATCGCATGACTCAAACGCATGCCGCCCACCCTGCCCTGCTGTGGGGCTTGCCAGTGGCGGGTCTGGCCGTGGGTTGGCTGTATCATCACTTTGGCAAAAACTCGGAGCGGGGGAACAACCTGATCATTGATGAAATCCATGAGCCAGGAGGCGGTGTGCCTGCACGCATGGCCCCGCTAGTGCTTCTGGGCACCTGGGTCACCCATCTCTTTGGCGGCTCTGCCGGCCGCGAGGGCACCGCTGTGCAGATGGGCGGCGGCCTGGCTCATCTGCTCGCACGTTGGTTTCGCCTGGGTCCTGAGCAGGTGAAGATCCTGCTGCTCTGTGGTATCGCATCCGGGTTTGGCGCCGTCTTCGGCACTCCGCTCACGGGAGCCATCTTTGCCATGGAGGTGCTCATCATCGGTCGCGTGAACTACCAGGCCCTGGTGCCAGTGCTGGTGGCCAGCGTTGTCGGGGATGCCGTCTGCACCGCCTGGGGCATCCATCACACCACTTACCATCTGGAGGTCAGCCCCGATGCAGGCCTGCGAGCTCCGATTGAGTGGCTGCTCCTGCTGAAGGTGGCTCTAGCCGCGATGGCCTTCGGCCTCATGGCGCGGTTTTTCGCCACCCTGGCGCATGGCATTCAGCGGACGCTGAAGCGCTGGGTCGCCTACCCGCCGCTGCGGCCCTTCGTCGGCGGTCTGGTGGTGATTCTGATGGTTCATCTGCTCGGTTCCCGGGATTACCTGGGCCTCGGGGTGGAAGCTTCGACGCCCGGTGGCGTCAGCATCGTCTCCTCCTTTGAGCCGGGAGGGGCCACCCCTTGGAGCTGGCTTTGGAAGACCCTCTTCACCACCCTCACCGTCGGCAGTGGCTTCAAAGGCGGTGAGGTCACACCCCTCTTCTTCATCGGCTCCACCCTCGGCCACGCTCTAGCGCTCCTGCTGCATGAACCCGTAGCCCTTTTCGCCGCCCTGGGTTTCATCGCCGTCTTCGCCGGTGCAGCCAATACCCCACTGGCCTGCACGCTCATGGGCATCGAGCTCTTCGGGGCTCACTATGCGGTCTATTTCGGAGTCGCCTGTTTTGTGGCCTACTTTTTCAGCGGTCCCTCAGGCATCTACTCGGCTCAAAGGCTCGGCGTGCCGAAGCACGGTCCTACCAGCATTAGCTAGTTAGCGCACCCGTAGGTCCGAATTGCCGTTCTGCTTGAAGTAGGCATCGCGAGCTTTCTTCAGTTCTTCCAGGCGAGAAGCCACATCACTGCGCTGCTGGGACTGCTGTTGGATCTGAGCCCGCACGAAGTGGTTGTTATTGCCCAAGGAACGCCAGGGACCTGGAGGGATCTCGTTCACATCCACAAAGCGCCAGTCGCACTTGCCGCTGCTGCCCATGCCCAGGTAATCACGCACGGCCGGGCTGACATCGATGCCCGCCCCTCGGTTGCTCGTGTTCTTGGGTCGGGCATTGCCGAAGACATACTCATGGTCATCCGTCACGAAAGGCCCGCAGTCTTCCCACTGCGCATAGCAGACGCGGTTGCCAAAGCGGATGGCTACCCAGGTGCCACGCAGCACGGTTTTACCCGCGCGGGTAAAGCGCTGCTTGAACCACGGGATGATCTTGGAGGCCTCCGGTTTATGCGTGGAGTAGTCCAGGCAGTCGTTGTAAGGCAGCGCGATGTAGAAAGGATTGAGCTGCGGCGTGAATCCCTGCGGGCAGTAGTTCGCGTTGTTGCGCTTCAGCGGATCGGGATCATCAAAGCCCCCAAAGTTCTTCTCCCACTCAGGGTCCCAACTGCTTTTGTTGTTTGGCGTCGGATTATTCTCCGTCGGCGTTTCCCCCACCCAAAAGACCGTGGCCATGATGTCCGTCTTCCAGGGATACTTGGAATAACCTAGCCGCGGCATCGTCGGCGAATTGACCCGTGGCACAGTAATGCCCTGCGGAGCTGCAGCGGCACTGCTGGAAGTGCTGACCGTGGACATCGATTGAGCCATCGCCGAAGCGGCCGCTGATGCGAGCATCAGCAGAAAGACCATGGAGCGTCGTGGGGGGGCAGCTAGCATGCTTTCTTTAAAACGTGGGGGACTAGGATAACCGAAAATCCCCATCTTAGGCAATCCCAAAAACAAAGTGTTCATTCGAAACGTATTTTCCGCGCCTTCCGGCGGCATTTTCAGGTGCAGTTTCCAGCCCTTCCGCGTAAACATGCGACCATGAGTTCCGCTTCAGCGTCTGCTCCCTTTCAAGCCGCCGACTACGAGTTTGCCCAGGATCTCCTGGATGGTGACCGCACCGCCTGGGGCCGCTTCGATCAGGAGTTGAAACCGGCGATGCTGAGCAAACTGCTCGCCTCGGGGGCCACCAATGCCGATGCCCAGGAGGTGATCGGCATCGTCATGGAAAAACTGTGGGCACAAAAAAAACTCGCCGCCTACACCGGCAGCGGGCCCCTGGTCGGCTTCGTCCGCACCATGGCCGCCAATGCCTGGCTGGAATACCTGCGCAAACACCGCCGCATGGTCCCTGCCACCAACCTGACCTCCGAAGACAGCGACGCCGATCCTCTAGAAAACCTCTCCCGCGATGAACGCCCTGCCCCGCAGGAGTCTCCCCTGGCCCATTTGCTGAAGGACGCCCTCCTGCACGCCCTGGCCCAGACCGATGCCGAGGCCCTGCTCATCCTGCGCCTCTCCCTGCTACAGGAGGTGCGCCAGCGCGATCTCTGCCAGCTCTGGGGCGGCTGTCACGAGGGCACCATCTCCCGAAAAAAGACCGAGGCCATGGAGCAGATCCGCGATGCCACCCTGGCCTACCTCGCCGAGCGCGAGCCCTCCCTGCAAATCTCCTGGCAAGACCTCCTGGAGGCCTGCGGCGATGGAGCCGAGGCCATCTTGGGGCCTTCGGAATAAAAAGGTTTCACTTTCTGCGCAAGTTTCTGCCCCTCGCTGCATCCCTCTTCAGACAGACAAACACCCGCCACCGCCACCCGTATGACTGCTGAAAACGATCTCTTCATCCTTACCCGCTTCCTCCGTCGGATGGACCTCGATGTCGAGGGTCACGATCTGGGAGATCCCCCTGCGGACGTCCTGCCCCGGCTCGATGCCTTCGCCTCCGGTGAGGCCGATGCCAAGGAACGTGCAGCTCTGGCCCAACTGCTCAAAGAGCACCCCGAATACCTCCGCTACCTCGGCAAAGCCATCCGCAGCCGCAGTGCGTGAAGGCATGGAAAAGGAGAGAAGAGAGCCTTCTCCGCTTCCTTCAAATGGCGGCAAAGCCGCGATGTTAGAAGATGCGGACAAAGTGTCCGCGCTCCTCTCTAGTCGATAAACAGCTTCTTGCGGCCCAACGGGTCGCCGGATTCAGCCCAGGCACAGCGGAGCCAGCCCTGGGTAGTGCCGAAAGATATCGACGGCCTACGTGTCACAGCCTGAAAGGTCGCCAGAACAGGGGGATGACATCCAAGGGCCGAATCGGGACGGGTGGAACGGTCGGCAACGTGGGAGTCCCAACCACTTCCTTCCGTGCCTCAACAACCCTCACTTGAACCCCTCACCCGCCTCACCCCATCGCCTCCGCTTCCACGCGGGTCACACATGACGGATCGCTTGCACGATCTCACCCGCGGCCTCATCGGAGTCGTTCGCGGCACGGGGAAAACCCATCTCGCCGGCCAACTCCGCATCCAGCTTCAGCGCTCGCAGTCGATCCGCCGTCTTCTGCCCCGGGTCATGGATGATGCGGGCCAGGAACTCCCGCTTTTGGGCGAGGTCCATCACCGAGGCGGATTCACTCAGCCTGCGCAGACGCTCGACCTCCGCCGCCACTTCCGGCTGCCTCAGCAGTCGCGAGCCTGCCTTCCGAGCCGAGTCCATACTCGCCTCAGGATATACCGCCTGATACGCCCGTGCCGCATTGGCATGGCTCACATACACTTGAACAAACTTCTGATGCGATAAAGACAAGGTTGTCATACCCAGGCAGCCGGGGGATTAACCAAAAGGATGTCAATAACAAAAAGAGTTTGATCCCGTGACCAAACCGGACTTTCACCCTTCGTCAGCTATCGACTTCGTGAAGTCATCCCCCGCATCCACTCCTTCGCCCCTTCCACGCTGAGATCGGGCCTAACAGAAAGGAGTTTCGCCAGCCAGCCGGTCACTCTCGGGGCGGCGAAGCTGCTGCCAGTGACGACTTTCCAACCGCCCTGCCAGGGCACGCGGACTTGATATCCGTGGGCGAGGAATTCGACCATGCTGCCGGGGCGATGGGCCCAGGGTTGATCGGGCATGTCGGCGAGGTTGACGGTGAGAACGGTGGGGAACCAGCCGGGCCATTCGCGCAGGTTCGCGTCTTCATTGCTACAGGCCGCGACGATGTGGGTGCGGCGCAGGTAGGCTTCATCGGTCCATTCCTTGTAGGGCATGACAAAGCGGGCCTCGCCCGGGCTGCCAAAGCTGCAATTGAGGATGTGATAACCGCGCTGCATGGCCAGACGAGCGGCCTCCCAGATGACGGTGGTGCGACCGCGTAGATCGCCATCCAGAACACGAAAGCTGCCGATCTCGGCCTCGGGGGCGAGACTGCGGATGATCCAGGCGATGGCGGTGCCGTGACCCATGACATCCCCACCGCCCCCAGGGACGGTTTTCAAAAATGAGCCATCGCGCTCAAAGGCCACGTCATCGCTCAACTCCAGACCGGCCAAGGCGGGGTGCGAGGTCTCCACACCGGAATCCAAAATGGCAATGCGGACGCCGCGGCCGGTGCTGGTTTGGAGATCCTGCAGGGTCATGAGTCAGGTAGGGCCATCGCGGGTGGGACAAAGAAAGGGGTGGGACAGCGGTCACTCCTCGGTGCCGAGAACCCAGGTGGTAAGACGATGCTGAATGAGGCGACCCACACCTGCGGCTGTGGTTTCCATGGCGGCCAGATCCGCCACGCTAAAAGCTGCCGGAGGGGTAAACCCGGGGGGAAAATCTGCAGCGGACTCGGGCACGTGGGTGAGACCCGGCAGATCACGCGGGCGAATGAGCCGCACAGCGGTGATGACCCCTCGTACGGCACCGGCAAACTTCAGCGGCACGGCCAACATGGCCCAGGTGAGCACCTCCAGGCTACGGTCGAGATCGCGGTTTTGCCGTTGACGAAAGCACACCTCGCTCTCACACGCAGCCAGTCCACTGGTGAACACACTGCCCGTGATGCCCTGTGTGGAAGGCAGGCGAAAGCTGCCGACGAAGCGCGCGGCATCGGGGCCGTTGTTCCAGACCGGCACCAGCACGGCAGGGGTCTCCTGGGCCAGCCAGACGCTGCCTTCATCCGCCTGCACCCCCGCCAGGGCCTGATGCAGCAGCCGCGCTGGTAAACCCTCCACCAATGCCGCTGGAGCTAGACGGAGCGCATGCAGGGCATGCTCCTCACAGCGACTGTCCAACCGCTCCGCCAGGGGGCTCAAATCCGGGTCTGGAAAGGTGGAATAGGGCGCGGGCATGCCAAATGCTAAGTGGAAGAGATGAATGTGGCAACGTATGCGATTGAAAAGAGTTACTTGCGGGGACAAAGCAAACTCCTGACTGTCCAAGCCTGCTCTCCCTGCCCATGATGCGTTTCTTCTCCTTCGGTAAACGATCGACACCGCCTAAGGCGGCACCGTCCGTGTCCGATGGCGTGGCAGGCTGGGCACCTCTACAAATCTACCCCACGCCGGAGGAACTGACGCGCATGGTCTCCACCGGGGAGTATGTGTTCGACTCTCTGATCGGCCAAGGCGGCATGGGCGCCGTGTATCGCGGACGCCAGCTCAAGCTGGACCGACCGGTCGCGATCAAGATCCTGCATCAGCAGCACGGCACGGATTACTCTTATGCGGAGCGGTTTCGCCGGGAGGCGCAGTCCCTGGCGCACATGAACCACCCCAACATTGTCAGTGTGTATGATCTGGGTGTGGTGGGAGACTACCTCTACTACGTGATGGAGTTCATCGAGGGCACAGACCTGCACCACCTGCTCTCCAGCCGCAAGATGACCCAGGCGGAGGCGCTGCAAATCGTGCCCGCGCTGTGTGACGCCCTGACCTATGCCCACTCCAAGGGCCTCGTGCATCGGGACCTGAAACCGGCCAATGTGCTGATCTCGTCCGATGGCCGGGTGAAGCTGGCGGACTTTGGCCTGGCCAAGCGGTTCGACCGCCCGACCACCCTGCTGACCCATAGCAACATGGCCATGGGCACGCCCGACTACGCCGCGCCGGAGCAGTATGACACGAGCGCGGTGATCGATCACCGGGCGGACCTCTATGCTCTCGGGGTAGTGTTTTACCAGATGCTCACAGGAGCCCTACCCCGTGGGGCCTGGCAGCCGCCTTCCGCCCTAGCAGGCACCGATCCGCGCCTGGATACAGTCATCGTGCGGGCACTGATGCCGGACCGAAATCAACGTTATGCCTCCGCGGAAGAGTTCAAACAGGCCCTGCTGAGCAGCCTCACCGCGCCGCTGACGCCCATCACTCCACTACCAGGGGCCGTAACACCTGCTCCGAAACCGCCGCAAGGCCGTGTGCTGGTGCTGGAGGATGACCTGCTTTTGCGCCAGCTCATCGTGCGCAACCTGAAGAACGAGGGCTTTGAAATTGTAGAAACAGGAGATGGCCGAGACACCGTCGCCAGCTACCAGGAAGCGCTGAAGGCAGGCCAATGTTTTGACCTCGTCCTGATCGATCTCACCATCCCGATGGGTATGGGGGGGGCGGAGACCATGGAACACCTGCGTCAAATCGACCCGCACGTGACCGCCGTCGTCTCCAGTGGTAACCGCCTGGACCCCACGATGCAGGACCCCGGCGAATACGGCTTTCTCGGCATGCTGCCGAAGCCCTACGACAGCGGCGAGCTCATCCGCGTGGTGCGCGAGGTGATCGAAAAACGGCCGCAGGTGAGAGTGTAAGCTGAGTCAATCCGGCTTGTTCCTCGTTTGCGATTTCACTCACCAAGGATGTCGAATCATTGATGTATCGCGGCATCTGTTCGGCTAATCCTGGGCCGGATCGTGCGACCCTATGGGTCGCAAGCCAATCCACCGTTGGGCATGCGCCCCGTATAGCCTGATGGTTAAACGCAACCTGGAATCCCGACATAAAAGAGACACCGCATGCGGGTGAACCCACATGCGGTGCCTACAGGGAATGACGGACTAACCTCAGGGCTTAGTGCTTATGACCCTCTTTTTTGGAGTCACAGCAGGCACCCTTGTCTTTGGTCGAGCAGCAGGAGCTGGCGGCTTTATCGCCGGAAGCACTGCAGCAGGAACTGTCCTTCTTGGCGCTAGCGCAGGAGGCCAGCAAGAAGGAGACGGAGGCAAGACCGATGGTAAGAAGACGGATCATAGAAAATATGTGTTGGTTGGCCACGGTCGTCCATGAGACGCCTTTTAACCTATTCTTCCAATTACTTGCTCATCTGCACAGGAGCAGGAGGCGGCGGAGGGGGAGCCTTGGAAGCGCAGGAGACAAGGCCACCGGCGATCACGGAAGCTGCAAGAGCGAGGAGGGCGTATTTCATAGTCTGATGTTTGTAGCGTTTTTGTTAGCTTTGCGGCAGCCTCCACGTCGTGAGGCTGCAACGTGTGCGAGGCTAACGACTATTTTAGTAATTGCAATGGGCCAAATAGACTCTTGTAAAACTGACCTCGCAGGTCTGAGAGTGTCGTTTTAGACCAAAAGATCGTGCACCACATGGCCGTGAACATCCGTCAGGCGATAGTCACGTCCCTGGAAGCGATAGGTAAAGCGCTCGTGATTGAAACCCAGCAAATGCATCACCGTGGCTTGGAAATCATGCACATGGACCTTTTTCTCAGCGATGCCGAAGCCGAGCTCATCCGTGCTGCCGTAGTCGAAGCCTGATTTCACCCCGCCACCTGCCATGAAGAGGGTGAAGCAATCGGGGTAGTGATCGCGTCCGAGGATCTTACTCGCTGCGGTGCGGCCTTCTCGGAAGGGGGTGCGGCCAAATTCACCGCCCCAGATGACCAGCGTGTCTTCCAGCAAGCCCCGCTGTTTGAGATCTTTAATAAGAGCCGCCACGGGTTTGTCCGTCTCGGCCATCTTTTTCGTCAGACCATCGGTGATGCCGGAGGCCTCCGACGTGCCATGGAAGTCCCACCCCCAATCGAAGAGCTGCACAAAACGCACGCCCTTCTCCACGAGACGTCGAGCTAAAAGGCAGTTGTTGGCAAAGCTCGCCTCCCCCGGCTTGGCACCATACTCCTCAATGACCTTGGAAGGTTCTTTGGAGATATCCATCACCTCCGGCACACTCATCTGCATGCGATAGGCCAGCTCATACTGCGCAATGCGGGTGACCGTCTCGGGATGCCCGAGTTCAGCCACTTGGCTCTCATTGATCTCCCGCAGCGCATCCAAGGTGCGGCGGCGCATGCTGCGGCTCATGCCTGCGGGGTCGGAGACATACAGCACGGGATCGCCCTTACTGCGGCACTGAACGCCCTGATAAACGGAGGGGATGAAACCACTGCCCCACAGCCCCTGCCCACCGCTTGGCTGAGTGCCGCTGGAGATGAGGGTTACAAACCCGGGCAAGTCCTGGTTTTCCGTGCCCAACCCGTATGTGGCCCATGAGCCGAGGGAGGGCCTGCCCTGACGGGTGTGCCCCGTGAACAGCAGCAACTCCGCCGGCGCATGGTTGAACTGATCCGTGAACATGGACCGCACCATGGTGATCTCATCCGCGATGGTGTGGAAGTTAGGACAGGCATCACTCATCCACATGCCTGCCTGACCGTAACGCTGGAAGCTGCGCGGAGTGCCCATGAGCTTAGGCACACCAGTGGTGAAGGCAAAGGTGCGCCCTTTCAGAATGGAGTCCGGGCAATTTTCACCATCGTGTTTCACCAACTCCGGTTTGTAATCAAACAGGTCCAGATGTGGCGGTGCCCCCGACATGTGCAGGTAGATCACCCGCTTCGCCTTGGCCGCATGATGCGACACACGTGGCGCCATAGGATTGACCACCGATGGCGAGGCTTGGCCCTGCCCCTGCAGTGCCTGCAAGGCGATGGCCCCGAGACTGAACTGCCCTGCGCTGCTTAGAAAAGCGCGGCGCGTGGTGAACTGAAGACTGTCGTGGCGGACGGGGTTCATGGGCTTAGGGGGTTATCTCCGCATCAAAAACTCATCGAGGTTCATCACCACGTTGGCCACCGTGGTCCAGGCGGCGAGTTCTGCCAAGTCGGCTCCTTTCGGAGCAGGTCCTAGCGGTTCAGTCGCCATCTTTTGAGCGGACTCAAGATCGGCTCGATAGTCGGTCAGCGCCTCATCGTGAAGCTTCTGGAGAGCGGCACGCTCTGTCGCCGACGGCTGACGTGAAACACAAACTTCATACATGGCCGCCAGCTTATCCTCGGCACTCATGACTCGGCGCGCCAAGGCTTGATTGGCCTCGATGAACACCGGGTCATTGAGAGTCACAAAAGCTTGAAGGGGTGTGTTGGTGCGTCCCCGACGAATGGTACAGACTTCACGATTCGGCGCATCGAAGGTGGTAAAGCTGGGATAAGGGCTATTGCGGCGAACCTCGGTATAAAGGCTGCGGCGGTGGCGATCCTCTCCCTCACTCACAGTCCAGTCATTGCTGCGCCCAAAGGCCGTTGTAAGGCCCATATTCGGAGCCAGCGGACGGACCGCAGGTCCACCCATTTTCGGACTCAGCAGGCCACTCACGGCTAAGGCTTGATCGCGCAACAGTTCACCGCTTGGTCGGAAACGAGGCCCCCGAGCCAACAAGCGGTTATCAGGATCACGCTCGTTCAGTTCATCGGTGCTGGAAGACTCCTGACGATAAGCCCGCGTCGTCACCAAGAGTTTGATCATGTGCTTCACATCCCACCCACTCTCCATGAACTCGGCGGCCAGCCAGTCCAGCAGTTCTGGATGAAACGGCAACTCGCCCTGACTGCCAAATTCCTCGCTCGTGCGCACGATACCGATGCCGAACAAACTCTCCCACAAGCGATTCACGGTTACCCGCGCGGTCAGTGGATTCTCCCAGCTGACCAGCCAGCGAGCAAGCGTCAGCCGATTGCGCGGCGCATCGGCTGGGAGAGCCGGAAATACGGCGGGAGTGCCTTCATGAACTACCTCACCGAGTGCCTGCCAGTTGCCGCGCAGTTGCACCTGGGTCTTGCGGCGATCTTTGCCTGGGAGATCCAGCATCACCGGCACCGTGACCGGTTTGGTCCGCGCCATCTCTTGGCTCAGTTGGCTCAATCGGGTGCGCTCAGTTTTCGCATCTGGCGAGACATACCGCGCATAGTAAGTGCGGATCAGCTTCAGCTCATCCTTCGAGCGTTTTTCCGCCGCTACCTTCAGCGCTGCGCTCACCTTCTTGTCTTTGACTTCAGGTGGGGTGGCTAACCAAGCCTCCAGCCCCTTCAACCAAGCGTCTGACGGTTGAGCAAACTGAGCCTCCAACCGTGTGATCTCTTTTTGCCAGCCTTCCCGTTGCCGCTTCACCTCCGGCGTTACCAGTTCATGCACGGGTGATTCATCTTTCTTATCCGCATCCGCGCTTTGATTCAGGAAAGCGTAGATCTGAAAGTATTCCTTCTGGGTGAGCGGATCATACTTATGGGTGTGGCATTGCGCGCAAGCCAGGGTCGTGCCCATCCACACGGCAAAGGTGGTATTGACCCGATCCACGATGGCCGCCACACGAAATTCTTCGTCGCTCGTGCCCCCTTCATTTTGCGTCATCGTATTGCGATGAAAAGCCGTCGCGATGAGCTGATCGTCGGTGGGCTTCGGCAGGAGATCACCCGCCAGTTGTTCAATCGTAAATTGATCAAACGGCATGTTGGCATTCAAAGCTTTGACCACCCAGTCTCGATACAGCCAAATTTCGCGAGGTTGATCACTGGGGTAACCCGAGCTGTCTGCATAACGAGCGAGGTCTAGCCACTGGCGTGCCCAATGCTCCCCGAAGGCGGGCTTGGCTAAATAATGATCCACTAGCTTTTCGTAAGCCTGCGGATTCAAAGTCCCTCCCGACACGGGGGCAAACATCTGCAACTCTTCCACCGTGGGGGGGAGGCCCGTCAGATCAAGAGCCACCCTCCGAACCAACACAGCCGCATTCGCTTCAGGGCTGTAACTCAGTTTTTCCTCCTTCAAGCGAGCTAATAGAAAGGCATCCACCGGATGGCCTTTCGATTCGCCGATTGGTCGCACCTCAGGCCTAACGACCTTTTCATAACTCCAATGCCCTCCCCATGGGGCACCTTCTCGAATCCATTGCTTGAGCAATTCGATTTGGGCCGCAGGGATCTCTTTGTGCTGCTTAGGCGGCGGCATCACTTCATCTGGATCGGTGGAGACGATGCGTTGGATCAAGGCACTCTTATCCGGGTCCCCTGGCACCACAGCGATCACTCCCTCATTGTCCGCTTTGGCCGTCTTTTCCTCATCGAGTCGCAGCCCCGCTTCCCGCTTCGCTTCGTCAGGACCATGGCAGAAAAAACAGTTCTCTGAGAGGATCGGCCGAACCTGTTTGGAAAAATCCACCGCCTCTGAATCCAACGGAATCAGAGCGAGCCCAACGGCATATGGAATAAACAGACGAACCATGACAGAGAGAAAGTTAGATACGTGGCGTCTGCCATCATCTTCCGCAGTGTGCAGGGATACTCCATCGCCAGAGCAGGGTCTTCACCAACATTACACGGAAAGCCCGAGGGAATGCGTATCGTTGTCAGCAATGTGAATCGTTTGCTGATTTTCCTGCTGCTCTCCGGCTCTTCGGCCTTCGCTGTGGATTTTTCCCGCGAAGTCTTGCCGGTTTTGCAACGCGCTTGCTTTGAGTGCCATGGCCCCGAAGTGGCTAAGGCCGGGCTACGTTTGCATGAGAAGGTGAGTGCACTAAAAGGCAGTGACCACCAAGCCGTCATCATCCCCGGTAAACCCGAGGCAAGCGAGCTGCTGCGCCGCGTGTCTTTACCCCGCCAGAACAAGGAAGCCATGCCGAGACGCGGCACGCCTCTGACAACGGCGGAGATCGCGACTTTAACGCAGTGGATTCAAGCAGGCGCAGTTTGGCCTGAAACCGTTCAAACCACCCAACATTGGGCTTACCTCCCACCCGTGAAAACCGAGCTCCCTCGGGTGACTTGGCCACAGCCCCATGGCGACACCAATGCCATTGACGCTTTCGTCGCTGACAAGCTCAACCAACAGGGCTTGCATGCATCCCCCCAAGCTGCGGCGAGCACTCTGTTGCGGCGGGTGTTTTTCGATCTGACAGGTTTACCACCCACCCAGGAAGACCTCGCGCGCTTTCTGCCGGATCTCACCACACCTCATCTGTCCGATGCTGACTATGAGCGGCTCGTGGATCATCTGCTGGCCTCGCCCGAGTTTGGCGTGAAGTGGGCACGCCACTGGCTGGATCTCGCTCGGTATGCCGATTCCCATGGCTTCCAGCGTGATGACTTGCGCGATATCTGGGGTTATCGCGATTGGGTCGTGAAGGCGTTGAATGATGGCATGCCTTTTGATCAATTCACGATTGAACAAGTGGCTGGTGATCTCCTGCCCCATCCCACTCCTTCTCAAATCGTCGCCACAGGCTTTCACCGCTGCACGCCCACGAATGTGGAGGCGGGCACCGAACCCGAAGAAAGCCGCATCAATCAGGTCATTGATCGGGTCAATACCACGGGAGCCGTTTGGCTAGGAAGCACCCTGGAGTGTGCGCAATGCCATAACCATAAGTATGATCCATTCAGCCAAAAAGACTACTATCAGCTCCTAGCTTATTTCAACAACACAGAGAAGGAAGCCGAACGCACCAATCCCAAGACCCCCGGCTCGATTCAATTCGGCGGGAGCCCCTACACCTTGACCGATCCTGAACGGGATCAAGCACGCACCAAACTCCATCAACAAGCCGAGACTCTGCAGGCGAAGATGGATCAACTTCAGGCCACGACCAAAGGCCCCACGCCGAATCCCAACCCTAAGTCCATCATTGCCCTCAAACCCCTCGACATTCAATCTTCCGCTGGGGCTGAGTCTGAAACGCAGAAGGATCAGAGCGTACTTTTCATCGGCGAAGCTCCCGCGACAGACGTCTGTCTCGTCAGTTATGAATTGTCAGCGGGGGAGGTCACAGGCTTCCTGCTTGAAGCTTTAACCCACCCCTCTCTTCCCGGCGAAGGACCCGGTCGAGGAGATGCCAAACGGCCTAACTTCGTGTTGCAACATCTGGAGGTCACGCTTGTAGATTCCGAGGGCAAGTCAACACCCCTTACCTTCAAAAACGCTTACGCAAGCTTCTCACAGACCCGTTTCGATGTCACGGGCTTGATCGACCAAAACCCCGCGACGGGTTGGGCCATCAATCCCCAATTCCATCAAGATCACTGGGCGGCATTGGCACTGGAGAAGCCTCTGAAGATCACTCCGGGCAGCAAGTTGCAACTTCGTCTGGTGCAGGAATTCGGAGGTGGACGAACCATCGGGCGGTTGCGTTTCAGCGCCTTCACCGAAGCCGTCGAAACCAACCTTCCAGCCACTCTGGCTAGCGAAGATCCGAAAAGCACTCAAAACCCTGTACTGGCTGCCATGCAGAAGCAGATGAAGGCGGTGGAAAAGCAGATCGATGCCCTGAAGCCTGCCACCACAGAAGTCATGCGTGAGCTTCCCAAGCCTCGTATGACCTCCATTTTCAAACGCGGTGTTTATACCGATCCCGCAGAGCCCGTGAAGGCGGCCATTCCTGCGGTGTTCGAGACATCCATCGAAGGCCCCGCCAATCGCCTCACGCTGGCCCACTGGCTGGTCTCACGAGACAACCCACTCACTGCACGAGTGGTGGTGAATCGTCTTTGGGCTGAGGTTTTTGGCCAAGGCATCGTCACCACGGTGGAAGACTTTGGCATCAAAGGCGCACCACCCTCTCATCCGGAGTTGCTCGACTGGCTGGCCGTGGATTTCATGGATCAAGGGTGGAGCCTGAAGAAAGCCCTGAAGCAGATCGTGATGTCTCAGACTTACCGACAGAGCTCGCAGATGCGAGCGGGCAGCAAGGAAGCGGAGATGGATGCCGCCAATGTCTTCCTCTGGCATGGCCCACGCTTCCGACTCGATGCCGAAGCCATCCGTGACAATGCTCTCACCATCGCCAACCTCATCAGTCTGGAGAAAGGAGGCGAACCCATTCGCCCACCCCAACCCGATGGCCTGTGGATCAAGGTCGGCGGACAGAAGTATAATTACCAAGTCAGTCCGGGTGAAAAACAATATCGCAGGGGTCTCTATGTGGTGCTGAAGCGTGGTGCCCCCTATCCCAGCTTCGTCAATTTCGATGCCAGTGCCCGCATGGCCTGTGTGGTGAAGCGAGGGCGTAGCAACACGCCCCTTCAGGCTCTTACTTTGTTGAATGATCCAGTCTATGTGGAGGCCGCACAGACTTTCGCTCAACGGTTGATGAAGGAAAGCGACGTCGTCTCGCGCATTCGACTCGGGTTCCAGTTAGCTCTAGCACGCGAGCCAGCGAAGGAGGAGTTGCACGTGATGAAGAAGCTTTATGATTCCCAGCTACCCCAAGGCGAAGCAAAAGCCACGACAGCCTTAGCCAGTGCTCTGCTGAACTTGGATGAAACTATCACCAAGGGGTAGGACGCAGCCAAGGCAATCATCGATCAAAAGATCGTTAGGCAAAATCCACCGACTACAAGCCAGGGGGCCGGTCAGAGACATTGCGAGAAGGCTTGCTCGTCTCGCTCGGAGGTGGAGCACTGGGGTCAAAAAAGACTCCACCCGCCACGGCCACATTGCCATTGCTATCCAGGCTCATGCTCGGGCGGTTGCCTTCCACATCCCGATAATAGGAGCGTTTTTTGAGCTTGCCATCAGGGGTCACAACGCAATGCGCATAGATGCCGGGTTGGGCGAGAAACAACACCTGGAGCTGATTTTCGCGATCCATGGTGATCTGCGGATCATGGGCCATGGAGACAGGGCCCAAGCGGAATGTGTGCAGGCGAAGATTGCTCTTATCGTCAATCACCCGGGCATAAAGCGAAGTGCTGCTCAGATCGGTGAACAAAAGCACGGCATAACGGCGCACAGAGCCCGCACCTTTAAAACCTTCAGGCACCCCATAGGCCTGCTCCCACATCGGCTTGCTATCGGTGATGTTAAACCGCACTCGGGCACTGGTGTAGTATTGGCCGGAAGCGACATGCGCCACGCGAGCCTTGAGACCGTAGTTGCCGATCTCCGTAGGTGCGAAGGCATCCGTCACCATGATCTTCTGCTGAATCGTGCCTCCAGCCGGGATCTGGATCAATTCATCGCCCGAGACATCCATTGGAGCCAAAGGCAAACCGGTTTTATCCGTCATCTCGAAGGAAAGCCAACTGCCTCGCCCGGGGCCACCGAGCACCGCTTCCGCGCCGGTGCGGTTGGTGACTGTCACCGTGGCGGGAATCGCTTCGAGGGCCAAAAAGTTAGTCCGCGGCAAGGTCAAGCTGACCTCGTATTGGGCCTGCACCGTCAGGGCACAGAAAAGAAAAAGCAGGGGGGTAAGATAGCGCATGACCGATTGAGAGCGGAAAACGGGCTGGGAGAAAACTCTAAAATGCAGCTCGGCGACGAGAAGCGGGCTTATTTTTTCTTCGCCGCAGGAGGGCTGTCGCTGGCGGTGCGAAAGCCGCGAGCCAAAGTGGACTCCGAGGCGGACTCGGCAAAGTAACGAGTGATTAACAGATCGTTTGTGCCTTTGAGAGCGAAGTGACCTCCACGCACCACCGGGACTCGAAGATCAGGGTAATCGGGATGCGCAGGCCAAGGCTCGCCCTTACGCTCCGAGGCGGTCCATTCCGAGACATTGCCCTCCATATCACAGATTCCGTAGGGACTGACATCCAGGGTCTTGCGATCCACAGGTGCCCAGAGGTTATAGCCATCGACGGTGCCGCCTTTGCCGTTGGCATCGTAGTCATCCCCTAGATTGGCGGCGGTTTTGTCCGGTTTATTGCCCCAAGGGAAGGAAAAGCCTTTTTCACCCCGGGCTGCCTTTTCCCACTCTTGCTCAGTAGGGAGCCGTTGACCTCTCCAGGCGGCATAGGCATAAGCATCCCACCAATCCACCTGAGTCACGGGTGTGTTCAAGCCGATGGCTTGGCCATTGTAAGTCGCCCCGGCCTGAGCGGCAGCATAGGTATCCGCCCACTTAGGGGGGGTATGAGTCGTCTTGGTTTTGGGCTGGTCCGCGTGATCGAAAGACTTCTCGGGATGCTTGGCCAGAGCCGCCAAAAAATCTCCGTATTGGCCGATGGTGACCTCGTGCTTGCTGATCCAAAAGGTCGGCAGGTTAAGGCTTTCCTTTTTCTGATACACAAACGGGCCTGCCGGGATCTGGACCATTTCCTGTTTCAGAGCCGGGCTGCCCTTCGGCGTCGCGATGCCCGCGAGGTTACCGAGTCCAAAAACGGCGATGAGGGCTGCGGCGGCCCCTGCCCAGACCCACCAGGGGGTCGTTTCTTTCTTGGCGGCAGAGATCTCCTCCGCTTCGATCCGGCGCATGATGCTGCGCTCACGCATGGCATCGCGCACATCGTCGAGAGCGTCCAACAGGCCCGACCAATCATGCCCGGCGTCGGCGAGAGTGGCTAACAATCCACGTGCTTTCCCTTCGCTGGCCAGGGGCTGCACCAACTCCAGCAAGGCGGCGACTTCTTCTTTCTCAGCACGCGGCCGACTGCCCGCGGGGCGGAAGATGTTCACGATGCTGGCCTGATTTTCTGCATCGAGGTAAATGTCGCGCGGATAAAGACGACGGTGATGATACCCTCTCTCCACCGCATACTGCATGGCTTCCGCCACGCCAAAGAGGAGCTCGGCAATCTTACGTTCGGTGAGGTGTTCCTTGGCCGCTTGGAGCTCTTCCAGATTGCGTCCACGGGGCAGCTCGCGGGTATAAAACAGCAGGCCGTTGACCTCTCCCGCCTCGTAGAGGGGGGCGATGCGCGGATGCGAAATGGAGGCCTTGAGACGCACACGCGCCCGAAAACCTTCCAAGGCTTCCGGTTGGCTTTGCAGCCCCGGCTTGAGCATCACCAACGCCACGGGACGCTGAACGGTGACCTGAATCGCACGATAAGTCTCCGACTCGGTTTCCTGTGTCAGGCGTTCCAACACTTGGTAATTCCCCAGCATGGCTCCGCGCGTGATCGAAGGCGGAAGCTCCACACAGCAGGGCGGTGGCGGATTGGTCATCGCAGCGTCCACCTTGGCGATGAGCTTTTCCTCCGAGTAAGGGCCGTCCAGAAGCACGGGCCAACCGGCGATTTGGGACTCAAACCCGGTCAGGTCATAGCGAGTGGTGAAAAGCACCCGCGCTAGCGGGAAGCGGCCCAGAGCGTCGTCGCGGAGATCGAAACCCGTCGCTCCGCTGGCGGAAGGAATGGCCTCAGTGATTAGAAGATCAAGGGAGGGCGCTTTGTTAAGCCATGAACGCGCCTCCATGACGCTGGAGACCGAGTGGACATTCCAGCCAGCTTGTCGTTGGAGAGCATCGGTTCTGGGGCCGCGCGTTGCGGCATTGGCATCGAGAAAAAGGATCGTCATCGTTCGGGGGAGGTGCCGTCAGTTCGTCACCGGGGGGAGCAGCGGGTTCACGCCGCCCGGGGCAGTCTCGGAGGGCATGCGTGAGCCGAAGTCCAGGAGGTCTCGCGGCTCTGCGGCCACGTCCTGGAGCTTGTGCTGGTAGTAGAGCCGGACCACATAGCCGTGATAAGAACGGCGGCCATGGGCGGCTATCTCTCCCGGTGTGAGGGCCGGCAGGAAATAGGTTACATCAAGAGGTTCTTCACCGATGCCGCTCCAGTCCACAGGCGCAGCAGCCCAGGCGGAAACGGGTTCATCGGCAATGGTTTGGGCGACTTTCTCGCCGTTCACCCGGTCAAAGAAATAAACGTCAATGTCCACTTGGCTAGGGTCCACCTGAGTGTTGCCATGACGTAGGATAGGGATGCGCAGGACCACTTTTTCCCCGTTCACCACGGAGGGATCCCGGTTGGCCTGACACGCCCCCAGAGACAGCATTTTACCTGCCTCAGCGCCTGTCAAGAAACTGGAGGAGGGGGCTGTCCTATCGGCACTGGAAGGAGAACTCAGCCTGCGTTTGGCCAAATCACGGAAGCCGGAGGCCTGGGCGGGATCCATGGCTTCGATTTGGTGCCAGAGGCTGGCCGCTTTGTCGGGGAGGCCCATGGTTTCATAGCACTGGGCGGTTTCCGCCAGTACTTCAGGCCGCGCTGGATACTGCAAATCCGCGCGTCTCAGCACTTCCAGGGCTCCTTGCATGTCTCCCAGCCCCCGCACTTGTTTTGCCAACTCGATCATTTCTTGCAGGGCCATGCCCGCCGCTGGATCGTTGGTTGTCGTAGCGGCTTGATTACCAAAGGCTGACGGAGGAGCCGCTGACGCGATTTTTTCTCCCGGCATTACCGGCGGCAGCGGCGCTGAGCTCGCCGATGGAACGGCACCGAGGGTTGGCGGAGCCACAGGCACCTGGGGAGGTGGGGCCAAGGAAGCCACTGCGGGCGGAGCAACAACGGCGCTGGATGCCGGCAATGAAGGGGCTGTGAAAGAACCAATGGGCGGCGGTGCTAGGCTCACCACCGGTGCGGGCGCTGGAGAAACAACCGCCGGAGCGGGCGATGAAACCGACGGCGGCGCTGCGATCTGCCCCACCGGCGGTGGGCTGAAGCTCACTGTGGGTAAAAAGGCAGCCGGGGCGGCATTTACGCCGGGGCTTTTGCCGACCGAATCGGTGTTACCATGGCGAGCCTCCTGCCAGACCGCATGTCCGACGAGGCCGACCTGAACGACCGCTAGAGCGCAGAGAGTCCCCAGGGCCGCTACATTCACACGGCCCCGGTCAGCGCTGATATTGGAAGAGGCTTGAGCCATGCCGATTGCCGCAGGAAATTCGTATGGTATAGGGTTCGTGCTCCGAAGTGTCAATGCTCCAGCCTTTTTCCAACGATTCTGCTCCGAAAAAAGAAGGATCGTGGACGCGAGTCGAGGTCACTGACAAATGGCTCCCCGAGCAACTGGCCGCCGTCCTGGCTCAGGAAGAGGGTTTCGTCTGGCTGGACAGCGCCATCGCTGCCCCTGGAGCCGTTTCCATCCTTACCTGCTGGCCGGACACACTGCTGAGGGGCCATCAGGCGACGGATTGGCACCTGGTCGAACAGTCCCTTCAGTCTGGCCTTGCCACCGGTCAAACAGGCGGCCTTTTCGGCTGGGTAGGTTATGATGGGGAGTTCGTTCTGGGGAGTTATCCTCATGCGCTCCTGTATGACCATGATCGGGCAGAATGGTTCGATTCTGGAGATTTTTGGCAGAAAACCGCCCGTTTTCGGGCCAAAAACGCCCCTTTTTCCACCCAAGAGCCGCCACAACCTCTGCACTTCACCCCCCAAGTCCAGCGCACCGATTTCCTGTCTCAGGTGCAAAGCGCCCAGGAGTACATCCGCGCGGGCGACATCTACCAGGTCAATCTCTCCCATCCCTGGAAGGCAGCGTGGCCGTCCGAAACGGCTTTTTTCCCTCTTTACCAACGCTTACGTAAAGTTTCCCCAGCTCCTCATGCGGCGTGCCTGAATCTGGCGGGAACCACGGTGCTTTCAGCTTCTCCGGAGCTGTTTTTGAAAATCGATGGAGACACCATCGCCACCCATCCGATCAAGGGCACGCGACCCCGCTTCCCCGCCGACCCCACACGTGATGAAGCTGCCGCCAGGGAACTCCTGGCCTGTGAAAAGGAGCGGGCAGAATTGCTCATGATCACAGATCTGGAGCGCAACGATCTCGGGCAAGTCTGTCGATTCGGCAGCGTGCAGGTGCCAGATCTCTGGCGCGTGGAAAGTTTTGCGCAGGTTTATCACCTCGTCTCCACGGTGACAGGCCATCTGCTACCCGGGATCAGCCACGCTCAGGCTTTCCACGCTTGTTTCCCCGGAGGAAGCATAACGGGTGCGCCAAAAAAGCGTGCGTCTGAAATCATCCAAGAATTGGAAACATGGCCTCGTGGGCTTTACACAGGTGCCATCGGTTATTTTGGTTTCGATGGCCACAGTCAATGGAACATCGCCATCCGGACAGCCATCCGAAGAGGTGAGGAGATCACTTTTCATGCCGGATCAGGCATCGTGGCCGACAGCGTGCCGGAGAAGGAGTGGGAGGAAACGCTGCACAAAGCCTCGGGCATTCTTGCGGCCTTTTCAGGGATAGAATTGGCCCTAAAAGGCTAGGCATCCTGCACGAGATCACCGCTTTGCACACTTTTCGTGCAAAAAGCATGATAGTTACCGTCCTCGCATCCATCGCAAAATCTTAGTTAACTTATTGAATATCAATAACTTAGTCCAGCCAAGCCAGCGGCGGCACGGCATTCGCTGATAAGGAGGGAGAGAGCGCACTGCGATGTGGCTCTCAAAAACACTCAACCCCCTTTGAAGCCATGAAATCTATTTTGACCCTGCTCTGCGCTGCCGTTGCCGCACTCACTCTGTCGAACTGCAGCACCTACGTGGATGGAACTCCGGTCTATTCCTACCGGAACCCCCACTACAGCTCCACTCGCGTGATCCATGATCGCCGCTACGACAATAACCGCCATTACTCGAGCCGTTATCGTCGCAGCTCTGACCGCTACGACCGTGACCGCCACGATCATGACCACGACCGCCGCACTGTGCGCTATCGCCGCGGTGTGGATACCCGCGTCAACGCTAACGTGAGTCTCTTCCGTTAACCGTCGTCCCTTTCTCCCCAAAACCTCACCCTCAACAGCCTCATCTCATGAAAACCATCCTCACTCTCCTCATGACAGGTCTCATCCTGTCGCCCATCAGCTGCAGCACTGGCGTCAATGCTAAGGCCAAGGCAGGTGTTCACGGTAAATCCCATCATCGCAGCTCTAGCACGAAGGTGAAAACCAACGTCGGCCTGGGTGTGAACCTGTAAACTCACCCCCCTGCTGAAGTTTAAAAGACCCCAGGCGGCCGGAATCCCCGGCCGCCTTTTTTGCGTCTAGGCGATCCCATGCCGCTGCCGGAACTGACGTGGCGTCATGCCGGTGCGTTTGCGAAACTGCTGGGTGAAGGCGCTTTGATCGCAGAAACCGTGATCGAGCGCGATGTTGGAAATGGGAACTGACGTTCGAGTCAAAGCCTCGGCAGCCGCTTGAATGCGAATCCGCACCATCAACTCATGGGGCGTGGCACCCAGGCTGTCCCGCAGTTTCCGATGCAACTGTCGTTCGGAGAGATTGACGGCGGCAGCCAAGTCCGCCGCCGTCAGGCTCTGGTGCAGGTTCGCCCGGATGAAGGCGACCACGGCGGAGGCCTCTGGGGCCGCGTGGGGGTTCTCTTGCTCATCACAACGGCGGCTCATGCCCATGATGCCGATGATTTTTCCACGCGGACCCGTGATGGGCAGTTTCGTGGTCATGAACCAAGCCAGCTCACGCTGCTCATCCAACCAGGGCTCGAGCCGGTTGATGACCGCTCGCCCTGTCCGGATGATCTCCTCATCGTCTCGTCGAAAGGCCAGCGCCACATCGGGAGGAAAGAAGTCTGCGTCGGTCTTGCCGACGAAATCACTCTCCTGTTTCAAACCCAGGCGCTCCAGCTTAGCCGCGTTGGCCGTGATCATCCGTCCCTCGGCGTCTTTGACAAAAAAGAAAACGCCAGGCAGGTGATCGAACATCCTCCGCATAGCCTGCGGATCCTGCATCTGGGCGAAAAACTCAGTCTGAAGGCGAAGGCGACTCATGGCAGAGATTTAACAAAAGATGGCGGTGACGCACAAGACAAGGGCGGATTGATGTCGTTATCCTTTCATCATGCGTTCCGTGCTTTTTTCTCTTCTCTGCCTCACTTCCGCTGCCCTGGCGGATTCTGCCGACCTCGTGATCTATGGTGGCACCCCAGCAGGCATCAGTGCAGGCATCGTGGCCGCTCGTGAAGGGGCTTCCGTGACGATCATCGAACCGACCCGCTGGATCGGCGGCATGGTCACAGGCGGCCTCTGCCGCACGGATGTGGGCAAGGAAAAAACCATCGGCGGTTTCCCCCGCGAATTCTTCGCTCGCGCCGCCGCCGTGAAATCCGACACGCCCATGTGGTATGCCGAGCCGAGCGTGAACCACGCCACCTTTGAAACCATGCTGAAAGAAGCAGGTGTGAAAGTGATCAAGGGCCAAGCTTTAAAGACCCTCACAAAAGAAGGCGCCCGCATCACCAACCTTACGACCACCGATGGCACGACGCATGAAGGCAAAATGTTTGTCGACGCCACCTACGAGGGGGATCTGATGGCTGCGGCTAAGGTGAGCTACATCGTGGGCCGCGAGAGCAGTTCCCAATACGGTGAATCCCTGGCGGGTTACCATCCGATGCCCATCCGACCACGCACGGTGGAGGTCATGGAGAGTGATTGCCCCAGCATCGGAGGCACCGGACCAAGTTACATCCACGGCACACCTGCCAGCATCTCCGCTCTCGATGCCCATGGGCAGCCGATCTACGGCGTCTTCAAAGCTCCCAATCTCGCTCCGGGCAGCGCCGATAACCTGACGCAGTCTTACAACTTCCGAATCTGTGTCACCCAGCGTCCCGATCTCAAGATCCCCTTCCCCAAGCCCGCCTCCTATGATCCGGCGAAATATGAACTGCTGCTGCGTTTGATCCAAACTTTCCCCGGTGTTCGCTTCGGTCGTCTGTTTCACATCGGCAGTGTGTCTAGCGGCAAGTATGACCTCAATGCTCAGGGTCTTTTTTCCACCGATTACCCCGGTGCCAATACCGGGTATCCCGATGGCGATGCGACAACGCGCGCTCGCATCTGGCAGGATCATGTGGATTTCATCCAAGGCATGCTGTGGTTCCTCGGTCATGATGAACGTGTGCCGCAGAGCCTGCGCGATCAATGCAACTCCTGGGGGCTGTGCAAAGACGAATTTGCCGACAACGACTACTGGCCCTATGCCCTCTACGTCCGTGAAGGGAGACGCATGATCGGTGAATACGTAATGATCCAGAAGGATCTCCAAAACGATATCTTCAAGGACGACTCCGTCGGCATGGGTTCCTTCGTCATCGACTGCCACATCGTGCAGCGCATCGTGGCCGAGGATGGCACCGTGCGTGATGAAGGCAGTTTCCCCGATGCCCCTGCCCTGCCTTATCAGATCGCTTATCGGAGTCTCACGCCTAAACAGTCCGAGTGTGAAAATCTCCTCGTCCCCGTCTGCCTTTCCGCCAGCCACATCGCCTATTGCTCTCTGCGTATGGAACCCGTGTACATGGCTCTGGGACATGCCTCCGGTCTCGCCGCAGTGATGGCCATGAAAAATGGCAGCTCGGTTCAAGCCATTGATGTCCAGGCCTTGCGCAAAAAGCTGCTGGAACAAGAGGCTGTGCTTGAGTTGGCCGAACTTGCTTCCATGCCTCGCTCCGCGAAGCTTCCAGGAATTATCATGGATGAGCAGGACGCGGAGCGCGTGGGCAACTGGGCAGGTAGCACCTATGGCAACCCTGTAGATGGTGCCAGCCGTCACGATGAAAACACGGAGAAGGGTCAGAAGAGCGTCATCTACAGCTTGAAGGTCCCTGAAGATGGCCGTTACGAAGTCCGCGTCTCTTATGCCCCTGCCCCCAATCGCGCGAGCAATGTGCCCGTCACGATTCAACACGCCGAGGGCAGCAACACCGTCCTGGTGAATCAGAAGAAACAGCCTGACGATGGCACCTTCACCAGCCTGGGGATCTTCAGCTTCAGAGCCTCTCAAGATGCCGTGGTGACCATCAGCAACAAGGATACGAATGGCATTGTCGGAGCTGATGCCGTTCAGCTTTTGAAACAGTGATGCATGCCCCGTGTGCCCTGGCTGACCTGCCAGGGCAAAACGCGCCCGGAGCCGAAAGAAGAGGCGGTAACATCGCCGTTTTGGTTTTCTTGCCTCTCCATGAAATGGTCCCTTGCTCTGGCTTTTACCCTGTCTCTTTCTGCGGCTGAACCGCTGACTCTCACCCTGTGGCCGGATGGACCTCCTGGCCAAGCGGCACCGATCTCCAAGACCACAGAGGAATTCATTCAGAAGAAAGCGGGCAAGAGTACGGTCACGAACATCACCTCCCCCACTATCACGGTTTATCGACCGGAGAAGCCTAACGGCACGTGTGTCATCGTGGCTCCTGGAGGAGGTTATGCCTTTTTGTCTGCCGTGCACGAGGGTAGCCAAGTGTGTGAATGGCTGAACACCCTCGGCGTCACCGGTGTGTTGCTCAACTACCGCACCCCGACTCGGGATGATGCCGCGCCGCACGCAAGACCGGTGCAAGACGCGCAAAAGACCCTGGAAATCGTTCGCCAACATTCCGCTGAGTGGAACCTGAACCCGAAACGGGTCGGTGTCTTGGGATTCAGCGCAGGAGGCAATCTCCTCGCCTATCTGGCCTGTGATCAGACCGGCGCTCAACGGCCCGACTTCGGTGTGATGATTTATGGCGGAGGCTTTTTGGACCCTCAAGATCCGAGCCGGTTTAAAGAAGGCTTCTCCGTGCCCTCGGATGCACCTCCCTTGTTCTTAGTCTGTGCAGGTGATGATGGATTGAATCCAATCGCCGCCACTCAACTCTACCTCGAATACAAAAAGAAAAAGCTCTCCGCCGAAATTCATCTGTTCTCCGCAGGTGGTCATGGGTTTGGCATGCGCGACAACAAGCAACCCATCAATCAATGGCCCCAACGCTGTGCCGAATGGATGGATAGTATGGGGTGGTTACCAACGATCAAGAAACTCGATGCAGCGATTGAACGAGAAGAACAATCACTGCAAGTCATTCATCAAACGATTCAACGCATGGGATGTGGAAATGATGCGGAGGAGGCTGCCAACGAATTGCTTCGCATTGAAGGTCAGCTGGCGAACTCCACATCTCTCGAGACCGTAGCGAAAGCTAATCTTGATCAACGAAGGGTTGAGTTGCTGAAAATACTAAGTGCCTTGCAGAAGAAGTTGAAGTCGATGCCAGTCACACCTGAAGCAATGGTAACAACCATCAATCAAACCAAAGCCAGAATTGCACAGCTGCAAGATGAACGTGAGAAACTCGCAACGGCACTTCGCAAACAAGCAATCAAATAGTACCACCTTCAACTCGTAGGGTGGGTTTGGTCTGCTCGCGAGCTGGCATTCATCTTCGATGTGTTGCAGAATCACCCGCCTACTTTGGGAAATGTAGGGGCATTCGATGATACATGACCAAGACACCCTCATTGAAAAGGCGGGGAATCCGGCAACAGAGTCATTCGATTCCTCTCGCTCGCCAACCGGACATACCCGTCCTACTTTTGGCTCGCTTTCACGGCCACCGCTTCGATCTCATAACGCAATGAAGGCGGCAGGCAGTTTGTGATGGTGGTTCGCGCGGGAAAAGGCGCTGAAAAATACTCGCGATACAGTTGGTTAAACAACGGCACGTCTTCCGCATCACGAACATAATTGCGCGTCTGCACCACATGCGCCAGATCACTGCCTGCGGCAGCAAGCACCTTGCGAAGATTTTCCACCGAACGACGGAACTCACCCTCGAAACTGTCACTGACGATCTTGCCAGATTCATCCACGGAAGCTTGCCCGGAAACGAAGATCATCTCCCCGACCATGACGCAGGGGCTGAAAGGCAAATGGGAAACCGGTGTATCGGGATCTTGGGGATAAGAAACGAGGGGGTGATGCATCACCTTCACTATAGAGGCCTGCTCCTGAAAACAGCCACAGGAAAGTCTTTGAAGATTTCCTTCAAAGCCGCATACCCGTCTTCCAGCTCCAAGGTCTCTTGTGTCAAAACGTTCCAGGATGCCGTAAGGCTTCCTAGCTTGACCCGTGTGTTCCCCCAACAGTCTCCCAGAGGCGGAGAGCGCATAGCCGCGATCCATCTCGGCACGACGACATCCACCACGACCTCCCCATGCCGACGCCGATAAGCGACCACATGGTCGCTCAATTCACCTTCGATGATTAAGGCTTCGTAACCCCCATTGAGGAAAAGTTCCGGCAGTTCTTTTCGGAGATGCAGCAGCCGATGGGTGACCCAGAGTTTGATCTTGCCGTCCTGCCACGTTTCGAGCAGTGACTGAACTGAAGGGAGGTCCTCAGCCAGAGCCGCCTGCCGAACGGCATAGTCCACGGGTCTTCGGTTATCCGGGTCCACCAAACTGAAGTCCCACATCTCTTGTCCTTGATAAGTGTCAGGGACACCGGGTGAAGTCAGCTTCAGCACGGTCTGTGTGAGACTGTTGATCGCCCCCGCCTGTGCGACCCGCTGAACAAAGTTTTGCAGACTGGATTCAAAGCGGGAGGAGCCATTCGTGAGCACCCTCTCCACATAATCCCGCACAGCTTGATCCCACTCCTTGTGAGGCTCAATCCACGAGCTGTTCACCTTAGCTTCATGGAGCGCCTTAACCATGTAGTGTTGGAGTCGCTCAATGTAAACCCTCCTTTCTCCGGGGCTCATCGGGTGCAGGGGCCAAGAGCCCATGAGAGTCTGGTAAAAGAGGGATTCTTCATTGGCATCCGGCGCAGGAAACCCTTCGATCTCGGTTCGATATTTTTGATTGCAGCGTTGCCAGAAGCGCAATGCCTTTTCCCACTCATGGGGGAACTCCGACAAAACCGCGATCCTCGCCCTGACATCCTCACTGCGTTTGGTGTCATGAGTTGACGTCGTGAGCATGCAGGCAGGCCAATGAGCAGCACGCGCTTCATTCAGCCGGTGAAAGGTGGCGATATCCGCTCCAAAGTTTCCCGGCTCTCCGCCCACTTCGTTCAAGGCGACCAGCCGATTGTAAACATAGAAGGCGGTGTCTTCGACGCCCTTGGCCATGATGGGTCCCGTGGACTGCTGAAAGCGTCTCACGAACTCTTGACGGGTGGGTTCATCCACCGGATGCGCATTCATCGCCGGGGGTAATAGAACATCTCGGAGGAACTCAAACACCGTCCGCTCCATGTCAGGGTTACGCCGCCGTGCCGCTGCAATAGCCCTCAAGACTAAGCGATGATCTTCATGAGTCACGGGCTGACCAGGTGTGATGTAGCTGCGGTAAACCGGAAAGCAGGCAATCACTTCACGTAGAGCCGCCTCCAAGGCGTTGAGGGTAAAGTCACGATACCATCGATTGGTTTGACACAGGCGATGCAGCATGTGCGCCAGCATGTTGACCTCGCTCGGCATGGTGGTCCTCATCACCAAGAGCTTGCCTTGATACATGCAGTCCGCAAAGGAGCGGTTCATGCCGGTGAAGCGCTCATAACTTTTGGTCATTCGAACGGCGGAATGCCCGTTCACCAAGACATTGGTCGCCTGCGTGGCGAACTCATAGCCTGTGGTTCCATGCACGGGCCACTCAGTTCGCAGGCCTTCATCATGAATGAGAATTTTCTCGACCAGCAAATAGAGCGGTTTGTTCTCCACAGGTTGATCATGCAACTCCGCATACAGTCCCTGGAGCTTTTCGAGATACCCTTGCGGATCTGAAAGACCATCAATGTGGTCAATGCGCAATCCCGTCACCGTCTCGGACGCTAACAGATCGGTCACCAACCGGTGGGTTGCCTCAAATACCTCAGGTTGGTGCATGCGTAAGGCGGCGAGATCGTTGACATCGAAGAACCGACGATAGTTGATTTCTTCGGACGCCACGCGCCAGTAGGCTAGACGATAGGACTGCGCCTGAATCAGCTCATCCAGGGCATCATAATCGCCCCCTTCACCCGGAGCATAGAGACTGGTTAACGCCGTCTGGATGCCCTGACGCACCTCTGAGGACTCCTCATACAAGCGAGCCAACCGGGAACGGATCAGTTGCTTCTCCCGAGCTTTCTCACGAATGCCCGCCTCATCCGTCTCATGATTGCTCGGCAAGTGCTCGATTGAGTAAATGATGCTTTCCAACTCAATCGGCGGCTCAGGAGACAGCAAATCGACCACTCGCTTCAGCATGGGAATCAGGGTATGCGGCGCGGTGGGCAGATAACGATCTCCGTACTGGATGAAAAGCGAGCCATCATTGAACACCACACTGAACTCTCCGCGTTCCAGGACTCTCCCATATTGATCCTCGAGGATCGCCAGTAGCACCTTGCCTTCCATCTCCACCTTGAGCGGGGACCAATCAATGTCAAAACAGTGTGCATAGGGCGAGCTGGGGCCATCCTCGAGGACACTCATCCACCAAAGGTTACTGGCCTCAGAAACACCCATGTGGTTAGGCACAAAATCCAGAATCAGCTTCAGATGATGCTTCTCGAGTTCCTGCAATAGAGCATCAAAGTCCTCACGTGAGCCCAACTCTGGATTCAATTCATTGTGATCACTGATATCATAACCATGGATACTTCCGGGCGAAGCTCGAAAGATCGGGGACGCATAAAGATGACTGATGCCTAACTGGCTCAGATAAGGAACGATCTTCTTCGCATCCAAAAAGGTAAAACCTTGATGAAATTGGAGGCGATAGGTCGCTGAAGGGATACAAGGAAAGGGGGGCATAGCAAAACGCCTTAGCAGCGTTCACAAGGCAATCGCAGCCCCGATGTCTATCGGCCTGTTCATAGGAAGAGCTTCCTGTAAAAAGGCCAAAAAGCGATCAGCCACCGATCAAGAGAGTCTCGGCCTGACCGAATACATAAGCGGTATCTCGGGAGGTCATCTCAGTCCCGGTGCCGCCGAAGCGTAGATCATTGCTCGATAAGATCAGCTCCCAGGTCTTCGGCTTTTTCTTCCACGGAAGCTGACGGAGATCCATGTCCAGAGGCTCTGGACCGGGCCAGAGATGGAACAAAAGAAAATAATGCCGTTCTGCGCCCTCGAACTGAAGATAGCCCACCCCGCGTTGGAGGATTCCGGCTTCCCAACCCTGACGTGATGAAGGCCTGAAGGCGGGCTCTTGAGCGCGCAACTTCAAGCACTCCTGGTAGAGCTTGAGAATGCCCTGGTGCGGCGCTGCCGTACGTTCCAGCCAGTTGAGCTTGGATCGTTCAAAGGTGAGTTGATCTTGGGGGTCAGGAATTTCATTCAAGCGAGACGGATCATTAAACTCGGGGAACGCAATGAACTCCCGGCGGCGCCCCTGGGTCACCAAGCGTCCCAGCTCCGGATGATGATCCGTGAAGAACTGGAAGGGGGTGGAGCAGGACCACTCCTGACCCATAAAAAGCATCGGCGTATAGGGCGAGAGACACAGCATCATCGAGATCGCCCGATACGATGCCTCCGGAATAATCGAATGCAGCCTCTCCCCGAAGGCACGATTCCCTGTCTGATCGTGATTGGAGATGCAGTGGATCAAATGCGCAGGTGGCACGTGAGCGACTGTAGTGCCGCGTGGCACGGTGCCATGCAGGGCGTGTTTTTGCCCCCGGAATAACCATCCATGATTCAGGGTCTCGACCGTTTCCTCCAAGGTACCATTAAAATCCTGAAGGTAAGCGTGCTTTTCCCCCGTCTGACTCACCCGCACGCTGTGGTGATAATCATCCGCCCAGACGGCATCACAACCATACCCCTTTTTCTCCACCGGCTCGACCAGCTTGGCTTCATTGCGATGATCTTCGGCAATCACATATCCGCCACGGGCATGAACTCGTTCCGTGATCTCCGCGATCAGATGCTTTTCAGAATGATCGAGAATCCAATGTGTCGCATCCAACCTGAGACCATCCATGTGAAACTCATCCATCCAATAGGTGGCATTCTGGATAAAAAACTCGCGGACGTACTTTGATTCAGCACCGTCATAGTTCAGCGTAGCGCCCCAGGGAGTCTGCCGCCGTTGATCAAAGAACTGCGGCGCAAAAGCTGTCAAACAATTGCCATCAGGGCCGAGGTGGTTGTACACAACATCCTGAATCACCGCCAAGCCCAAGGCATGCGCGGCATCCACCAACGCACGCAGCTCGTCAGGTGTTCCATAGGTTCGCGCAGGCGCATACATCAAGACGCCATCGTAACCCCAATTCCGATCCCCTGGGAAATCCGCCAGGGGCATGATTTCGATGGCATTGACCCCGAGTTCCTGTAGCCAAGGAAGCTTCTCTACCGCGGCCGCAAAACTCCCGCTGGGTGTGAAGGTGCCGATGTGCAGTTCGTAAATGACAAGATCACGAAACGGGGGGCGCTGCCAGGCATGATCCGTCCAGGCATAACGATGAGGATCAATCACCACGGAATAACCACGGACATCTTCGACCTGCCCTCGGGATGCGGGATCGGGAAAGGTTGGCCCGTCTTCAAACACATAGGCATACAGATCCCCCGCGCGTCCGTCAGCATCATGAGCCTGATGAAATCCTTCGTCGTCACGCTGCATCGGCAACCATCGCTTTTCTCCCTGCCGTGACTGAATCTCAACCTTCAGCCTCTGCTGGGTGGGACACCACACGCGATAGACTACCCCTGAGGGAGTCACCGTCGCCCCCAGCGCAAGCTTAGCCGCACTAGGGCTGAAAAAATCCGAGTCCGCCTTCATGCCTTCAGGGTGTCTAGATAACGTCTTACCGCCATCAGCGGGATGGAAACCAAATGCGGGCGATAGCTCAATTCGTAGCCAATCTCGTAGAGTGCTTTGTCCAATATATGGAGATCCAGCAAGAGTTGGGTAGTCTCGGAATCTTGGGGCAAAAACGCTTCCTCTCGAGCTGCTTCCAGATAGGCTTTCAGGTAGGCCTGCGTCACCGTTTCGGTCCAAACGGCGGCCCAGGGAGCGACGATGTCTCGATCCTCCACATTGACTTTATCCAGAGCAGCAGCGGCGGCATAATCGAAGGAACGCACCATGCCTGCGACATCGCGTAACGCAGGACGCTTCAGCCTTCGCTCACTGAGTGAAAGACGTGGCTCTCCCTCGAAGTCAATAACGACGAAATCCTGTCCCGTATTCAGCACCTGTCCCAGATGGAAATCCCCATGCACACGGATAAGACCGCATTGAATGGTGGTGTGCAGAAGTTTCTCATAGGCCTTCAGCAAGGTGTCTTTCCCGTCCAAAATCTCCGTTGCCATCGCCGCCGCATCTCCCGCTAGCGTGGCCATTTGCCGCCGCAGCTCTCTCAGGACTCGACTGGCATTGGCACGCATGCCTTGATAGAGGGAGCGACCATAATAAGTGGTAAAAGGCTGGGGTTTGAAAGCAGGTTCCGAAGAGCCCCTGGCCAGCGCGATGTGCATCGCAGCAGTGACCCGGCCAAGCTGGGCTGCGCGATCTGGATAAACAACCCCGATGGCGTCCTCCGCCAAGGCTTCCACTCCAGCCAATCGAGCCTGAAGCACACGATCAAACATCAATGCCAAGGCATCGAGAGTGAATAGCCAGCCGTCCCCCTGATGCACGGCATAATGCGTGAGCATGGCCAGTACGCCGGTCTGATCTCCAGCCTGGAGATTCAGGGCGCTGAGGAAGGGAGGAACATTGAAGTTCTCCCGGGTGAGATGCTGCGTCATCTCCACTTCAGGATGAGCCCCGGTTTCAAACTTGCGGAAAAACTTGATCAACCAAGTGTTCGCATAGCTGATGGAAGTGTTGGACTGCTCGCCACTGAGCACCCGTGCATTGGCGCCCGCTTTGTGGATTTCTTCCGCCGTCACTGAGAGCGGACTTTCTTGATTCAGAGAAAAGGGCTTCCCGGCAGCCATGTCCCCAGTGAGACTGCTGAAGAGTGCGGTTTGAAACTCCGGCAGCCACAGAGCCTCATACAACACAGAATCGTCGTAGAACCGGGCCAACACCCTTTGGGGAGAATCATTCAAAAGCTGCTGGGCTAACGCTCCCGGGACAATGCACAGAGGCAATACATAGTGCTCAGGGAGCCCTTCGAGAAATGCCGTCTCCACCTTCAAGATGTGCACATCCGTGCCAGGGAAAACGATGTCGTGTACGATGCGGATATCACGTAAACGGCGGCTCTTGCCTCCAAACCATCGGCAATGCTGGAGATATCTGGGTAGGATCTTTTCTTCCAAGGACTGAATCAAAGGACGTCCCCAAGCCGCCGCTCCAAGAAGAAGAGGCGCTTCCCATCCAGATGCCTGAAGTTCGCTCGTGCTGGTCTGCAAGGAGAGCCAGATAAAGCCATAGGGTCCGACTGTAAATGACGTTTGTCCTTGTTTAACCTCAGGCAAAAGATTGCCACCGAACATCTCGACGGGCTGCATGCCGCTATAGGTGGTGAGATCAAGCTCCGTGTACTGCGTGTAGTGCGAGAGGTTCGCGATCACCAACACCGTTTCCGCTTCATGAGATCGGACAAAGGCGATGATCTTCGGGTTCTCAGGATGTAGAAACTCCAGCCGCCCCAGCGCAAAGGCCTTGGATTGCCGACGCACCTGCAACATCCTCCGCATCCAGTTCATGAGGGAAGAGGCATTGGCTTGCTGCACCTCCACATTCACCGTGGTGTAGTGGTATTGCGCATCGCTGATGAGCGGTAGGAACAGGCGTTGCGCATTCGCATTGGAAAACCCTGCGTTGCGATCTGGGCTCCACTGCATGGGCGTGCGAACACCATCGCGGTCGCCCAGGTAATAGTTATCACCCATGCCAATCTCATCCCCGTAATAGATGATCGGTGTTCCAGGCATCGAAAAGAGGAGCGAATTGATCAGCTCAATCTTCTTTCGGTCATTGCCCATTAACGGAGCTAGTCGGCGACGAATGCCGAGATTGATCCTCGCGCGGGCGTCTTCGGCATAGACTCGGTACATGTAGTCTCGCTCTTCATCAGTGACCATCTCCAGCGTGAGTTCATCATGATTGCGGAGGAAGATACCCCACTGGCAGTTATCTGGGATCGCGGGGGTCTGCTGGAGAATCTCCACGAGAGGAAAACGATCCTCCATCTGAATCGTCATGAACAACCGAGGCATCAGCGGAAAGTGGAAGTTCATGTGGCATTCATCGCCATCCCCGAAATAGGCCGCAGCATCCTCCGGCCATTGATTCGCCTCCGCCAGCAGCATGCGACTGTCATAATGATCGTCCACATGCTTGCGCAACTTTTTCAGGAAAGCATGGGTCTCGGGCAGGTTTTCTCCATTGGTGCCATCTCGTTCATAAAGATACGGCACAGCATCCAAGCGTACACCGTCCACGCCCATTCCGAGCCAGAAATCCATCACCTTCAACAGTTCCTCCTGTACCTTGGGATTGTCGAAGTTCAGGTCAGGTTGGTGAGAATAAAAACGATGCCAGTAATAAGCCTTGGCCACCGGGTCCCAAGACCAATTCGAAGCCTCGAAATCCTTGAAAATGATGCGTGCATCCGCATAACGATCGGTGTGGTCATTCCACACATAGAAGTCTCTTTCCACGGAACCTGGCTCAGCTAGCCGCGCTCGTTGAAACCAAGCGTGCCTATCGCTCGTGTGATTGAGGACCAATTCCGTAATGACCTTGAGCCCGAGTTGGTGCGCTTGGTCCAGGAACTCCTGAAAATCGGCGAGCGTGCCGTACATGGGATTGACGGAACGATAGTCCTCGATGTCATACCCATCATCCCGCAGCGGTGAGACATAAAAAGGCAAAAGCCAGAGAGTCGTGACGCCAAGCTCGACGAAGTGATTCAGACGCTGAATCAATCCCCGAAAATCACCGATGCCGTCTCCATTGCTATCTTGGAATGAACGAACATGGAGTTGATAGATGACGGCCTCTTTAAACCAAAGATCATTGCTCATTGCAGAAAGTTCGTAGCTGACCTCACACTTGCGTCTATAGCCGAGCGACTACCTCAAGAGCATCCCCCAAAGAAGACGAGATCCTTGTCATGCCTTCTTTGCTGCAGCACGTCTCTTGCGTGTCGCTGCGGCTTTGCGAGCTGAGGCCGAACGCTCCGCAGCGGATCTGGCAGCAGAGGCCGCCCCACCTTTCCGACCTCCTTTTTTAGCGGGGCCTTTATCCTCGGGCTTGCCGCGACCTGAGCCGCTTTTCTTACCTCCACCCCAGGTCTTATTCACAGTGGCCCAAGCACGACTTTCGGCTTCGGCTTCCGACACACCCCGATCTTCATAGTTCTCTTGGATGTGCTCAGCCTGGCGCTTCTGCTTGTCCGTGTAGCTGGATTTATCTCCTTTTGGCATAACAAAATAAGATTCAATCAACGGATCGCTTCATCCGCACTCTCTGGATGTCACACCGAAAAGAGGATTCATTCCTGACTCAAGAATTCGGTTTTGAGATCTTCCATCATGGCTTGGGTGGCCTTGGACTCGACATCGACCTGAATCAACGGTTGCTCGTTGGCATCGTTCTTGTCCAAAGGCACCGGAGGTCTCCATGGGCTCAAACCTTTTTGTTCAAGAAACTCCAAAAAGCGTGTCAGCAAACGCTCTTCCACGTGAAAACCATAAACAGACTGCTCATGCGTCGGTGGAATGAGAATAATGGGATCGGTGGTCATAACATTGGGGGGTTTAGGGTGACGAGTGCGTACGTCGATGATTCGCTGCCCACGCTGATGTCGGTTGTGCCGACCCCTATTCACAACTTATCAACATTGGTTATTCCAGTCTGACGGAACAAGGATTGTTCATCTTTAAAATGTTCGGAAAATTTATATCCCGCATACATCCTGCCCTACCCACTGGCCCGAACTCCTGCCGCTATGAAGCTAGAAACTCTTACCGACCTTTACATTCATCAACTCAAGGACCTCTACAATGCGGAGAAGCAATTGATCAAGGCCCTTCCTAAAATGGCTAAAGCCGCTTCCAATGAGAAATTGAAAGAGGGCTTTGAGCTGCATCTGGAAGAAACCCGTGAACACGCCAACCGTCTGGAGAAACTGCTCTCCAGTCACAAGCAAACCACGCGTGGCCCCAAGTGCAAAGCCATGGAAGGACTGATCAAAGAAGGCTCTGAGATGATAGAAGAAGAAGGCGACCCTGAAGTCATCGACGCGGGTCTCATCTGCGCGGCTCAACGCGTGGAGCACTATGAAATCGCCGGCTACGGCTGTGCGCGTTCTTTTGCCGAACTACTGGGAGATAAAGAAGGACAGAAGATCCTCCAGCAGACCTTGGACGAAGAAGGCGCGACGGACAAAAAACTCAGCAAACTCGCGCTGTCTGAAATCAACGTTTCAGCGGCGGGCTGAGCCTAGCTCCGACCTTCTCACTCGGCATTCTGGGGTTCACTCAGGATGCCGGGTTTTGATTTGAGCGTCCTGCTGACTTTAAATTCCATCTGGCCATGAATGACAGCTTCACCGAACAAGACAAGCAGTCCGGAAAATCGGGGAAAGGCTGTGTGGTCATGACATTAGCAGCGCTCGTTCTTCTGGGTTTGATCATGTGGATGATCCTATGGGGCAGAGCCATGCCAAAGCCCGACGCACCGATTCCAACGACCACCAACGAGTCGCCGAACTGATCACAGTCCCGACCTCGGTGTTACTTCGGCACAGTCAAGTCTTTCAGCGCTTGAGGTGTAAAATCTGCATCGGTGAGGCCGACTCCGTGCTTGATGCGGGAACCTTCAAAAACGCTGCTTCCCCCACTGCCACTGCGCTTGGCTTCCAGGCTCGCAGGTAAGTATCTCCCCAAATCATCTTTTTCGACGTTGGTGGTTTCAATGCTCACTTGAAGAGCCCCTTTTGAATCATATTTTTCGACCTTGAGTGGCACCTTGCGTTCGACATCGATCCAGCTTTTCACCGAGGCATAACTGGAATGATCGGAAGCCGAAGGTTTGGATTCCAAAATCCAACACGTATGGCGGCCAATGTCTTCCTGGCCCTGAATGGATTGATTGGACCAGGCAAAGAAGTTTCCAATCATATCTTCATAAGTGAGATCGCTTCCGAAAAGACGCTGCTTCATGTCACCCGCGCTCAGGCTTTTCTCTTCCGAGGGTGGAATGAACACACTGCCTGAAGGCGCACCACTCGAGGTCTTTTTCAACAACACAGACTCACCTTTACGTTCCTTCGGAAAGAGGATCTGATAGATGGTCTCAGAACTCCCCTGAACATGTCTTTGTTTGCTCTGGATTTGAATGGCACCTCCGCCATTCACCTCCAATCTCATGCGGATGTAAGAGGTGCCATCTTGATGAGCGGCATTCAACTCTGCTGCTAACTCCTTGCCAGAAGGTGCCTGAGCCAGCGTCAAAGCAGGGAAACAGAAGAGTCCGAAGGTGGAGATCAAACCGGAGAGAAAAATTCGCTGGGTCATCATGGAAAGGAATCGAAGGACACCTCGGTTTTGCACGCCTTTAATCAGCCATTGAGGGCCGCAGCCGGATTTAAACGGGCGCTTCGCCAGGCTGGATACAGACCACTGAGCACCCCCACCGTGACTGCGATCGCCACAGCTTGCAGCAAAAGCAATGCGCCGAGATCCGGCTCTAACAATCCTTTAATGGCAGGTGCAGCCTGCATGAGATGCGTGCCGACCACCCCCAGGATCACACCTCCTATGCCCCCAGCGAATCCCAGCAAGGCCGACTCCCAAAGAATCATGCGCACGATGCGATTGCGCTTCCAGCCGATGGCCAAAAGCACGCTGATTTCTTGTTTTCGTTCAAAGACCGTCATCAGCATGGTGTTCATCACACCCAGCACGCCGACGAGAACCGCCAGCAACGAAGTCCCCCAGCTCATGGCACGAATCATCTGATAACCCTGACTGTGTGACAAATGCTGAGCCACGGATACAGCTCTGACCTCAGGGACTAGCTGATTGATCTTGGCACATAAGGCCTCCAGTTCCGCTTCGGTCATGCCAGCTCGTGCACGCACATCCACAACATTGATTTTGTCTTCGCTGGCCATGATTTCTTGAAGAATGGGCAGGGCTAGAATGATCGATCCATTCTCGACGAGGGCCCCCCCATTGACGATGCCGACAACCGTCAACTCGGTCGCCTCGATTTGCAGCGAATCACCAACCTTTTTGTTCAGCACTTCAGCCGCTGTTTGACCCAGCACTGCGGCGGGTTCCTTTGTATCATGAGGCAGCCGACCCGAAATCAGCTTCAGATTTTCCCACGTGAATCCCCCCCACTCACGTGCTGAGACCATGATCATGTTGGCATTTTCCACGCTCATCAATTCGACCATCAGCATGTCTGCCGCAGCGACTTCCGGCAGAGCGGTTATGCGATCCCGCACATCCATTCGAAACGGTTTGGGAACCATGGCACCTCCCATGTTACTCACCACGATGTCGGTGCCGCGGGCATTAAGTCCCTTGGCCCAGCTTTTCTCAAAGCCTTCTGAAATGCCCACCAGGGCCACCACGGCGGCAATGCCGATGGAGATGCCCACCAGCGTCAGCGCGGTGCGCATGCGCCGGCGTAAAAGGCCGCGTATGACGATGGTTAGGAAAGTCATAGCTGGTTAGGCTCCACGTCGAGGTTGCCATCTGAAACAATGAGTCCGTCTTTCATTAAGAGGACACGTTCCGCCATGCGAGCGATGCTCATGTCATGTGTGACCATGATCAGCGTTGTCCGTTGTTCCTGGTGGAGTTTCACCAGGAGTTCAAGGACCTGCGCCGCGTTCTTGCTGTCGAGATTACCCGTGGGTTCATCCGCCAGAAGCACGCCTGGATTATTGGCTAGGCTTCGAGCAATGGCCACTCGCTGGCGTTCACCCCCAGAGAGCTTGCCGGGGAAATGATGGATGCGGTGACTGAGACCCACTTGGGTGAGCAATTCAATCGCACGATCCCGACGAGCTTTCGTCCCCAGTTTCCCCTCAAACATCGGGATCTGCACATTCTCCACAGCGGTGTAAGTCGGCAGCAGATGAAAGGCCTGAAAGATAAAGCCGATTTCATGGGCTCGATAAGCCGGAGGATCCGTCAAGTCTGGCAAGGACTGGTCGCGATAGTTCAGCGTGCCGGTATCTGGTTTATCCAGGGCACCCAGCATCTGCAACAGCGTGCTTTTGCCGCAGCCGCTAGGGCCCGTGATCGCTACGAACTCGCCCGCATTCACCCGAAAGCTGACCCCACGCAGCGCTTGGACCTGACCGCCGTCATAGTCCTTTTTCAGGTCGATGGCTTCGTAAACAGGCGCGGCAGAGCCAGCAGACGCAAGGGTGGAACTCATGAAGGGATCGGGAAAGGTGGTTGTGGCCCAGTCCGTTTCAACCGGGCATCGCCACAGAGTTAGTGACATCCTTTGTCTTCGTCTGGCTGAACCATTGCGGCCCTACTTTGGGATCCGCAAGATCACGCAGCAGATCGAATACGGCTGAGCGGTAGTTAGGGTAAGGCTTGGTCTCTTCCGGCGTCTTGGGTTCCAGCTCCGATGCGCGGGCAGGCAGCTCGTAATGGTGCAGCCCTGCATGGCGATGATGCAGGCCGTGGAAAGGCTCGTGCAGCAGGCTGAAGGCCAGCAGCTTGCCAGCGATGCCTTCACTCACGATGCTGCGGGTCGCTCCAGTGGCCGAGGTGCCGCGCAGCCCGACATGCTCAATGTACTTGCGCCAGCTTTGCAGATTGGCCGCGAGCATCGCAGGGATGAGATACATGCAGAAGTAGTATTTCCACAGGCCAAACCAAGCGACGATGCTGACGACAACTCCCCAAAAGACCAGAGTGCCGATCAGTTCCTTCCAGATGCGTTTGCGGACCCGCGGGCTGCGGACAGTGGTGTCCTTGGCAAAGAAGCAGCGCAGGAACAAATAGGGCGTGAAGAACAGGCCCAAACACAACTCCAGAAAGGCCGCCGAGCAGCGGAACCAGCGGGGCTTGGAAGGATCATTGAAAGGCCAGAGTTCTTCATCCCGCTCCGTAGCCAGATACATATGATGCTTCTGATGCAGCACACGATAGAGCGTGAAGCTGGTGAGGCTTAACATGCCGATGAAGACGCCATCAAACTCATTGAAGGTGCGATTCTTGCGCAGCAACCCGTGCGAGGCTTCATGAAAGCCAATGAGCACACCGTGCATGAAATGCCCAGCCAGCAGTGTCGTCACGACGGTCAGCCAGGTGACGTCATAATAAAGAGAGGCGAACAGACCAGCCTGAATGAAGACCAAAATGAAGACCAGGATCTGAAAGGCCGAACGGCTGATCCAATGCGCTTCATGGGGATCGGCGAGATCGCCTTGGACATTCAGATTCAGCGGATCGGAGGATGTGGTCGATGCATTCATCACATTCGGTCAGGCTGTGAGGCTGGAGATGGCAGTGTGGGGAGAATGGAATACGTCTGCCAGCACCTTCTGATAGCGGCGATTGAGTTCTTCCATGTCCGTTTTGTCAAAAAGAGACGGACGATAGAGCCACACCACTTCCAACTCATCTCCGTCTTCAGTGACTTCGCAGGCGAGGTCAAAACGCGCCGTGCCGGTGGAGCGCATGCGCAGCTTAAACGCTAAGCTAGGAAGCGTGACATCAGGCACGGGATGGTTTTGCAGGGCAAACCGAACATCGAAGATCGGATTGTGCCCCTCTTCGAGTGCGAGCCCCAATGCCTTGGCCAATTCGGCAAAGGGCATCGCATTGGCAAAGCAGTCCATCGTTTGGTCTTGCATCGCCTTAGCCGCTGTCGCGAAAGGAAGTTGGGCATTGACCCGACCACGCAGAGGCACAACCCCTGCGAAGTAACCCATGGTTTCCTTTGCAGCGGCGTAGTTACGATTCGCCACGGGGCTGCCGACGATGATGTCGGTTTTGCCGGTCCATTGCGCCAGGGTGATCTGGAAAGCCGTGAGCAGCGTGTTGAACAAAGTGACCCCAATGCTCTTGGCCAGAGCTCGAATCTCGCGCGTGGCCTCAGGAGGAACGCTGGAGGCCCAGCGTGTGAGTTTACCCGAACGATCTTCTAGGTCCGCTGGTCGCTCCCACAGCCGTGGGATTTCGGTGAACTGCTCCTTCCAGAACTTGATGCGGGAATCCATCTCCGGTCCCGGTTGCCAAGCCGCGCGTTCAGTCGCAGCCCAGGCCGTGTAAGTCATGTCAGGCAGAGGCAGCGGGGTGCCCTTGCTCATCTTGCTCTGGAGATAAGCCCCGGCCAGATCCTGAACAAAGACACCCAAGGTCCAGCCATCGGCGATGGCATGGTGAATGGCAAAAACCAGCACCTGTCGGTTGGGACCTCGCTGAAGCATCTCAACGCGATAGAGCGGCCCACGCAGCATGTCGAAAGGCTGGCGGAAGATCTCTTCCATGACCTCTTCCAGTGCTTCTTGGGAATGCTGTTCGGGTGGCAATTCACGATAGTTCATCGCCACGGTGCCGGTCACTCGAATCATCTGAAAGGGCTGGCCTTTCCCCGGTAAGAAGGAAAGGCGCAGCACCTCTTGCCGCTCCACAACCAAACGAAGTGCCTCGCGGCAATCCTCCGGCGTGATGTGGCCCGTTACCTCAATGAAGGCACAGATGTGGTTCCCAATATCGCCAGGAGGAACCGGGGAGTTTTCCCAGAGTTCCCGCTGCGGCAGACTCAGGGGCTGGAGACGGATTTCACCGCTCTCCAGCCACTGTTTGAGATTGGCTCGGAGATCCTGTGACATTCGGACTCAGGCCTTCGCTTTGGATTTAGACTTCTTCGCCGAAGATGCCGTGTCAGACTTCTCCAGCGGAGCTGCTTTAGCGGCTGGTTCATCATCCAGCAGGCTGGCGATGTCGGCATCGGAGATGGCATCCAGATCGATTTCCTCCACGGAGGGTGCAGCCTCGACCACCGCCGGAGCGGCTGGTTTGGCTGGAGCCGCAGACCCGGAACCGGAAGCAGCGCCCAGGTGCTCACCGATCAGCGCAGCAAGTTGGCCGATGGTGCGGGCACGCATGAGGCTGGTCGGCGGTAGAGCCACGCCGATGGTGCTCTCGATGAGGTTTTCGATCTCCACCCCCATGAGGGAGTCCAGACCCAAATCCGTGAGCGGTTGGTCATCGCGCAGGCTGTCCGGTTTCACGCGGAGCACAGAGCCGACCACTTCACGGAGCGCCTGGGCAATGAGCCCCACACGTTCCTCGGCCGGTGCCGCATCGATCTTGCCACGCCAGTCGCTCGTGACTCCGCCAGATTCGGCACTGTCCACGCCTGCGGCGAAGATGTGTTCGAGCAGCGGATTCTCCTGCAGCCCGCGGAAGGACTGACGCCATTTGCTCCAGTCCACACGCAGGGCAGCCACCTGGGCAGAACCGGCGGTGAGGAAGGTTTCCAGCAGGGAAGTAACTTCACCCGGAGTAATAGCAGAGGTGCCCTGGCGGGCCAGGAACTCAGCCACCTTCTCGTTGCGGGCGACATATCCTTCACCACCCAGCACACCCCAGTTCACGGCCAGCGCAGGCAGTCCGAGAGCGCGGCGATGATGGGCCAGCGAGTCGAGGAAGGCGTTGGCACCGGAGTAGTTACTCTGGGCCGGGTTGCCAAACACACTGGAGATGGAGGAGAACATGACAAAGCAGTCGAGGTTCTGATCCAGCGTGCCTTCATGCAGCATCCAGGCACCCAAGGCTTTGGGAGCCAAGACGGTGCGCATGCGTTCACGGTTCAGCACACCCATCGGCGCATCATCAATGACCATGGCCAGATGGAAGACGCCTTTCAGCGGCACCTTAGCCGCCTCCACTTCCTGAAGCATGCGGGTGACATCCGCAGGTTCTCCGGCATCAGCCTTGATGATCTGGACATTGACGCCACGGCCTTCGAGATCCTTGACGAAAGCTTTCGCCTCCGCCGTGGAAGCACCGCTACGACCGACCAGGGACAGGTGACGAGCACCGCAATCGACCAGCCAGTTGGAAAGCACGCGGCCGAAGCCGCCGAAACCTCCGGTGATGAGATAGGTGCCATCGGACTTCACTTCAAAGCCCGGAGCCGGAGCTTCGCTGCGACGGTTCACAAACGCATCCGTGAAGGCAACCACTACCTTGCCGATGTGTTTGCCAGCCGCCATGAGACGGAAGGCCGCATCCACACGACCCGCCGGGAAGGAACGGAATGGCAGAGGACGCAGGGCGCGGGCCTCGACCAGTTCCAGCAGTTCGCCTAACAACTTGCGTGTCAGTTCTTCATCACCCCCGAAGACCGCATCCATGGCCACGACGTGGAAGGAAGCGTTCTTACGCAGGTGCCAAAGCGGGATACGCGAGTTTGAGTAGATGTCGCGTTTGCCGATCTCGATGAAACGGCCAAACTCGGCGAGGCAGGAAAGCCCCATCGGAATGGCTTCACCAGCCAGCGCGTTGAGGACTACATCCACACCCTTGCGGTTGGTGAGTTCCATCACCGCATCGGCGAAGTCCGCGCGACGAGAGTCAATGACGTGCTTCACGCCCAGTGTTTGCAGCAATGCACGCTTCGAAGGGCTGCCTGCGGTGGCGATGACTTCGCAGCCGAGATGCAGGGCGATCTGAATGGCGGACATACCGACACCACCGGCCCCGGCATGGACGAGGATCTTCTCGCCCTTGCGCATGCGGGCCACGTTGTAGAGCGCATGCCAGGAGGTCATGAAGACGACTGGCAGCGTGGCGGCCTCTTCAAAGGACATCCAGTCCGGCATCTTCACCACATCGCCTCCCCGAGCCAGGGTGTGCGTGGACAAACCGTAAACGGCCAGACCGAACACACGGTCACCGACGGTGACATGGCTGACATTCTTGCCAGTGGCGACCACGATACCGCCGACTTCGTCCCCAAAGATGCGCGCATCTGGGGTTTCTGCCGGATACAAAGCGAGGGCTTTCAGCACATCGCGGAAGTTCATGCCTGCAGCTTTCACTTCGATGAGCACCTCGCCATCGCCACAGACCGGCATGGTGAAAGGCGTCATGCGCAGCGTGTCCAGCATGCCGCGTTCGCGGGATTCCAGACGCAGCGGGACCTTGCTGTCCAGCGTCACTTCCTGCACGGGCAGACCGCGCTTGATGCGCTGCACGTAGCGGGCTTCACCACGGATGGCGATTTCGCGCTCGCCGTGTTCGCGGAGCAGTTCGTTCCAGAGCAACGTGTCATCGGAAGCGGTGGCTTCCGGTGGCAGGTCGAGGCCACGGCAGGCGAAGTTCGGATGCTCGCTGAGGATCACGCGAAAGACGCCGATGGACGGAGCCTGGGCCACATTCGTGAGGCCCATGTGCTCGCCCGCAGGCTGGGCACCACGGGTGATCAGGTCCATGCGCAGCTTGGCGGCTGGCGTGGTGTTTTCGATGGCCTGGGTCAGGTGCAGCAGAGCATCGATGCCCATGAGAGCGGCATCGCCCTCGCCTTTGCCCGCAGGTTCATCCAGGCTCCAGAGATAGGTCATGCGCTCCGGCGGCGTGTCGTCCGCGTAGGAAGTGACCAGCTTCATCCAGTCCTCCGGCGTGTTCGCACGCAGGGTGTATTCGTCACCCTTCACCGCGTATTCATCACCACGACGAGCGATGCGCACACGGGTTCCAGAAGCACCGAGCTGGATGGCCAGACGATCACCCAAACCGCCCTTGTCGGCGAAGATAAGCCAGGAGGCTTCGGTCGGTTGTTGAATCGTTGGTTCGGCGGCGGCCGGTTCTTTCCAGGCCTTGCGACCGAAGAGGCCAATCTGACCTTCGCCACCGCGCGGGGTTTTCAAACCGGGAACGGAGGTGGTTTCGCTGAAACCAACTTCCTTCATCGCCGCTTCCCACTTCTCGCGAGGCATTAGCGGTTGATCCGGGCGCAGATCGCGGTCGGTGAGATGCCACCAGCCGCTGGTGAGGCCGAAAACAGACTCCGTCCAAAGCTGCGGGCTGGCCACGTCCATGAAGACGAGGCTGCCGCCGGGTTTGAGCACTTCGTGGATGTAACCCAGAGTGGCGCGGACATCGGCCACGGCATGGATCACATTGGTGCCGACGACGATGTCATAGCTGTCTGGTTCGAAGCCTTGCTCCAAACCGGATTTTTCCAGGTTGAAGACTTTGTATTCGACCTCAGGGAAGGCCGCGAGCTTTTGGCCCGCCACAGAGAAGAACCCAGCCGAGACATCGGTGAAGGTGTAGGAATGCACGCCGCGTGGCAGCATCGGCAGTAGGTAGGCGCTGAGACCGCCGGTGCCTGCACCGACCTCCAGGATGCGCAGACCACGTCCTTCCGGCAGGTTTTTGGCAGCTTCCTGAACCGCGCTGGTGATCATGGCCATCCAGTGACTGGAGAGCAAACCATCACCGTAGAACTGATCGAGCAAGTCACTGTTGGAACCGCCGAAGAGCACCTGCACGGCATCTTTTTCACCCCGCAGGATCGGGCCTAGCTCCGAGCAGGTGATGGAGCAGAGTTGGGCTTCAGGAAGATGGCCCGGATGCTTGTCGAGGAACTGCTTGAGTTCGTTCGTAGAGGAGTCCGCCGCAGCATCGAACGTGGCGGTCGGCACGTGACCTTCGCCTTTCACCTGGAGCAGACCACGCTGGGCGAGATCGTTCACAAGATGTTTGTAAACACGGCGCATCGGCTCGGCCACTTTGAGCGAGTCTTCTGTCCAGACTTCACCCGCCTTCAAGCTGGAGGCCATGGAGCGTAGACCGCGGGCGATCTGAGCTGCGGCGAGGTCATCCTCGGAGGCCATCGTGGCCTCCAGATGATCGCGACCGCGCACCGCGATGACTTCCTCCAGGGTCTTCTGCGCTGCCTTCTTCAACTGCTCCAGTGAGACTGGGGCCAGCGGTGCAGGTGCTTCCGTGGTGGGGGTGCGTTCCCAATCCACGTGGTAAAGCAGATCGCGCGTACTGCTGGTGCCGGCACGACGTGCGGCGGCCATGCTGATGGCACGGAAGCCATCCACGAGGACACAAGGTTTACCGGCATCGTCGTAGAGACCGATGTTGCCCTCGATGAACTCTTCGTTGAACTGCACCACCTTGGCCTGGACTCGAGTCACTGCGCCTGGGGAGCGAAGGTAAAGGATACGGCCAAAGCGCACGGGAAGCTTCATCTTCGCCTTGCGGTCTTCGACCGTTTTGGATCCGGCCGAGAAGGTGTGCAGGGCACCATCCAGTAGAACCGGATGCAGGCAGTATTCACCCGCACGAGACGCGATGTTTTCCGACAGAGCCACCTTACCTGCGGCTTTGCCACCACCCGCCCAAAGTTCACGCACAGCGCGGAACTCGTCTCCATAACGCAGGCCGAGGTCGCTCATGTGCTGGTAGAAATCAGTAGTGTCCAGTGAGATCAGGCCCTCGGCAGCGCCTTCCCAGGTGGTGCCGTTGAAGATGGACTCCGTGCGTTCACCACGCATCGAACCGACCACATGCACGGACCAAGCGGCCCCTTGTTCAAACTTGCTCTGAATGGCGAAGGTGCGCTCATTCGGATCATAAGTGATCTCAAGCAGCAGACCAGCGGGGTTTTCTGGAAGGATCAGCGGTTTACGGATCTCGAAGTCTTCGATGGCGAACGGACGGCCCTCGAAATACTGCGCCCCGGCTTCCAGGATGAGTTCGACGAAACCAGCGCCAGGGAACACGACGTGGCTTTCCACTTTGTGATCCTTGAGATAGGCCATGTGGCGGTTGTCCAGGCGGGCGATCCAGGTCGGGATGGCGCGAGGAAGGCGGATATCCAGCATGCCTTTGCCACCAGCAGCCAGACGGCCTTCGCGCCAATCCGGGGATTCATTCCACCAGCGGGCTTTATCCCACGCATAAGTCGGTAGAGTATGCTGATAACGGCCAGGGGTCAGACCTTTGAAATCCAAGTCCACACAAGCCCGGTGCAACTCCATGGCAGATTCAAGCATATGCTCGTGTTCGCGGTCCCGACGTGCGGAGGCAACCACTGGAGCTTTCATGCCACGTGCGGACAGACATTCCTGAATGGAAACCGAGAGGGCTGGGTGAGCGGTGATTTCCAGCCAAACATCCACACCAAAATCAGCCAGTGCGTTGACCGCAGGAGCAAACATGACGGCTTGGCGAATGCCACGCCCCCAGTGATCAGCGTCACATTCCTTCCCCGTGATACGATCACCCGTGACCGTGCTAAAGAAAGGAACGATCTCCTCACGGGGCTGAAGGTCTTTCAGAGCCGCCACGAGTTCATCCGCCGCAGGCTGCATGAAGGCGTGATGGAATGGATGATCCACACGCACAAAGCGGGCAAAGACACCGTCGGCTTCCAGCTCCTTCTGAATGGCCTCAAGCGAGGCTTTAGGACCGGAGAGTGTCAGCGAACGAGGACCATTGAAAGCGGCAATGCTGACCACGCGATCATGCCGAGCAATGACCGCCAGGGCCTGCTCTTCATTGAGGCCTACCGCCAACATGGTGCCTGCACCGCGAGCGCATTCGTTCATGAAACGTCCGCGCAGGGCGATGACCTTGGCTCCTTCTTCGAGATTCAATACACCAGCGACACAGGCAGCGGCGATTTCACCGACACTGTGACCGACGATGGCCGCAGGGTGAACTCCCCAAGACTTCCACAACTCAGCCAGAGACACCTGCATGGCAAAGATAGCCGGCTGAGCGATCTCGGTCATGCTCATCTTCGAGTCCTTCTCATCGCGAGCGAGTTCTTCGAGCAATGAAAAATGCGTCCAGGGATCGAGCGCTTTGGCACAGGCCTCCATGGCCTTGCGGAAGACGGGCTCGTTTTTCATCAACTCACGGCCCATGCCCCACCACTGTGGCCCCTGACCACTCATGACGAAACCGACGCGGGCAGCGGTTTCGCGACGGGGAGAAAATCCGCTGCGAATGCTCGGCACCTCTTGGCCCATGCCAAAGGCTTGGAGTGCTGTAGCTGCTTCATGGGAACTCCGAGCGACCAGCGTCAGTCGATACTGATGATGATTGCGGCGTGCTCCCAGAGTGTAGGTCAGGTCAGGCAGCAAGGGGGAACTGCCATTGGACCTTTCGTGATCTTCAATCCAAGTGCCCAAACGGTAAGCATTGGCTTTCAAAGCTTCTTCAGAGCGGGCTGAAACGACCAGCGGCCAGGAGCGCTCGAAGGCCGACGCGGGCATTTTTACCTTGGGCTGTTTGGGCGCCTCCGCCACAATGACGTGGGAGTTCGCTCCACCGAAGCCAAAGGAATTAACCCCTGCCATGCGCACCGGGAGATGAGAGGGAAAGTCCTCCATCTCGGTCGGCACGCGTAGCTTCAGTTCCTTGAAATCAATGTGCGGATTCGGTGAGGTGTAATGGAGATTCGGCGGGATCTTACCGTGTTTGAGAACGAGCATCGCCTTCACTAGACCTGCCACACCTGCCGCGGTTTCCATGTGTCCCAGATTGGTCTTGACGGACCCCATGGCCAGCGGTTGGCCCTCTGGACGATCAACGCATAAGGCTTCTGAGAGAGCCGTCGCTTCGATAGGGTCACCTACAGCGGTGCCCGTGCCGTGCGCCTCCACATAACCGATGTGGCTAGGGTTGATACCCGCATCGATGCAAGCGTCTTTCACCAAGCGAGCCTGAGCTTCAGGGCTGGGCAAAGAGATACCATTGGTGTGGCCGTCTTGATTGAGCGAGCTGCCCAGAATGACACCCTGAATCGGATCGCCGTCAGCCAGGGCCTGAGACAGCTTCTTCACCATCACCATACCAGCGCCTTCTGCACGAACGAAGCCATTGGCTTCCGCATCGAAGGCCTTGCACTTCCCATCTGGGGAGAGCATGGAGGCCTGGGAGAATCCGATGAATCCCCCCGGTGTGATCATCACCGTGACCCCACCCGCTAAGGCTGTGTGACCTCGGCCAGTCCAGATGTATTCACAGGCGGCATGCACAGCGGTCAGAGCCGAGGAGCAAGCCGTATCCATGGAAACACTGGGACCTGTCAGGTTGAGCGAATACGAGATGCGGTTGGCCGCAATGGAGTGAGCGCTTCCCGTGGAGGAGTGCGCGCCAATCCCTGCAGAATCAAACGGTGTGCCTTGGATGATCTGGTAGTCGGTGTGAGACACACCCACAAACACGCCAATATCGGTTCCTTTTTCCAGATCCAGAACAATCCCTGCGTCCTCAATGGCTTCCCAGGCTGTCTCCAGAACCAGGCGCTGTTGGGGATCGACAAAAGGAGCCTCGCGCGGTGAAATACCGAAAAATTGGGGGTCGTATTGATCAATGGAGTCCAAGAAGCCTCCGCGTTTGGCGATGGATTTACCCGCCAGATTCGGCTCGGCGTCATAGAAACGCTCGACGTTCCAACGATCGGCAGGCACCTCACAAACAGCATCCCGCCCCTCCGCCAGAAGCTTCCAAAATGCTTCAACGTCATTCACGCCACCGGGAAAACGGCAGCCGATACCAATAATGGCGATTCCTTCTTTTTGCATGCAGGTTCGAGCGTAAGTGAAGATTCATTGGTTAACGGCAGACGGGATGACGTCAGGGTAACCTTTATCGAATCGGCTTTGCCTTGTGAGGTGCGCCTCCCATTTTCGGGAAAATTACATTTTTACCAGTCAGCCTTAATCACTCAGTCAGCGTTTCGGTTTGCCATCTGCCCTCTATCTCACCTTCTAGGCTGAATTTTTCTCATGCCGCACTGAAGGCAGAGGCGCAAGACGCCCGCCAGATGCGATATGAAGGTGAATTTTAGCAACCAACCTCCGAATTACCTACCCTAATGTGTGGCATAGCTGGCGTCGTGGATCTGGTCGGGCAGCGCCCGGTGCCTGATGAAGTCATTCGAAGGATGTCTCAGGCTCTCTATCATCGTGGCCCCGATGAAGAGGGGTTTTTCGTTCGCCCTGGCCTTGCTCTCGCCTCCCGCAGACTCAGCATCGTGGGCTTGGCAGATGGGCAGCAGCCCATGCACAATGAAGCGAAAACGGTCTCCGTCGTCTTCAATGGCGAATTATTCGATCATATCGAAAAGAGGGCTGAGTTAGCGGCTCGTGGGCATACCCTTGTTACCCATTGTGATACCGAGATCATTCCTCATCTTTGGGAGGAAAGCGCTGAAGGTGTCTTCGAAAAATTGCGTGGCCAGTTTGCTATTGCTCTTTGGGACGAAAGTGAGCAGAAACTTTTGTTAGGTCGTGATCGCTTTGGGATCAGCCCGCTTTACTGGACCCGGCAGGGCGACTGGCTCTTATTCGCTTCAGAAATCAAGAGTTTGCTCGCATCAGGGGCCGTGCCGGCAAAACCGGATCGCCGAGGCCTCGATCACATCTTTGCCTTTTCCGCGTTACCGGGCCCCATCACCTGCTTCGAAGGCATTCAGATGCTGCCTCCAGCCCACTTCCTCGAAGTGAAACCCGGCTGGGGCCGAACCGGAACGACATCAATCCAAGAGCGTCGCTATTGGGAAATGGACTTCCCAGATGCGGGTCAAGAAGAGCCGCACCCGAATCAACAGAAGCTGGTGGATGCCTTCGAGCAAGTCATGCTGAACGCCGTGGATAAACGGTTGCGAGCGGACGTGCCTGTAGGTTCCTATCTCTCCGGGGGTGTGGACTCCAGCATGATCTTGGCCTTAGCGTGCCACCTGCGTGGGAAGTCCATCTCGACGTACACCGTGCAGGTAAATGACCCAGCTCTAGATGAACTGAGTGCTGCCAGTCTTGTCGCCAAGCATATTGGGGCGCCACCGCCTGTCGTGCAGCAATTCGATCATCAGGATGCCATTGATACATATCCTGACCTGATCAAAGCCGCCGAGGCCCCTGTCATCGATACGTCTTGTGCCTCCCTGCTTCAGTTGGCGCAGAAAGTCCATGCCTGCGGTCAAAAGGTGGTCCTCACGGGGGAAGGTGCCGACGAATGGCTTGTCGGCTATCCCTGGTATAAAGCGGCTAAACTCGCCGGATATCTGGATGCCATCCCTGGATTGCGTCTCAGCGACTATGCACGCCGAGCTTTCCTCCGATTGAGTAAGGTGCCGCAGTTCCCGAAACAGTTTCGACGAAACATCGAGCAAACGATCGGCGGCCCTAACGCCTGGATTGATTCTTATGGTTTGTTAGGCCTGTCCCGATTGCGTTTTTACGGCGAGTCCATGCAAGGTGTTCTCGCCAATTCCAGCCCCTGGGCTGACCTCGGGCTGAATCTGGAGCGTGCTAAAAAGTGGCATCCTCTCAACCGGGGCATTTGGGTTGCCGGACGTGTCACCCTTGCTGGGCATCTGCTCCAGGCTAAGGGCGACCGCGTGGCCATGCACTCCTCGGTCGAAGTCCGTTATCCCTTCCTGGATGAAGAAGTCTTCGACTTTTGCTCCAAACTGCACCCCGACTGGAAGCTCCACGGCTTCCGTGACAAGCACCTGCTCCGCCTTCTGGCCGAGCGCTGGCTGCCGCCTTCCATTTATCAACGCGGCAAGGTCATCTTCCGAGCGCCTTTGGATAGCTTCCATCTGGAGCCTGAACCCGAGTACGTGCGGCAGCTTGTTAGCGAAGAATCCTTGCAGAGGACCGGCTATTTCGATCCCCAAGCCATTCGCCATTGGCGGCGCGCTTATCAGGAGATGCGGCCGGGTTCGTTACCCCGTCTTTCGATTGAGTTAGGTCTTGCGGCAGTCGTCGCCACTCAGCTTTGGCATCATCTCTACATCGATGGCAACCTTTGTGGATTGCCATCTCAGGCAGGACAGCATTATACTCAGGCTCTGGGATGAGGCACCTGCCAAAGCGCTAGCTCAACTCCTTGCGAATGGGCTTAAAGTTTAGCCAAAACGCTGCGACCCAGCGCCTTTGATTCTTCATCATCCTTTTCCACGCTTGGCATTTTCAGACCTTTAGCTAAAAAGCGTCGAGCTTCGCTGGGCTCCCCCATCTGCGCATAAGTGCGCCCGAGCTCAATGTAGTGAATCAGCCGTTTGGGATTGATCTCCATGGCCTTGGTGAAACATTTCACCGCATCGGCATGAGTCCCCTCAGGCAGTTTTTCATAAACGAGGGCTGCCAACGTGCGTTTCAGCCCGCTGATCTCAGCGACGTTCCGATGCCATCGGCCTAAGATATGCCACGCAAGATCATTGCGAGGATTGAGTTGAATGGCTCGCTCAGCGCCTTGACGAATGAGTTTAGAGCTTTGGACCTGCTCTTTCGCCCCCAGCAAAGGCAGCATTTTGCCGTAACTGATGGCGACCGAGAGTTGGGCGTCGGAATTCTGAGGTCCAAGTTTAGCCGCACGGTATCCATATTCCAAAGCCTGATTTCCGAGACGAAGCTTGTCTTTTTCAGACCTCGCATCAGCCATCAGATGCCGATACTGACGGGCAATATTTACCAAAAGATCCGCATCTGTGGGAGCCAGCCTCTCCGCTTGCAAATAGCAATCTAAAGCTCTTTGGCTCTCCAGCTTCGACTCATAAACACGGCCCGCTTGCACCCAATCTTGGGCACTTTGATTTTGAGCCTGCGTCCCCGTGCAGAATGCGAAAGAAAAGCATAAACCGGCAATCACATGCCTAACATCCAATAAGTTCATAAACGCTTGGAGGCCACAATGCGCCCTGCGTTCAAAAGTTCTGCTTCGCTCAAGCGAGGACCCACAAGCTGCAAGCTAGTCATCGGGATCTCTCCTTCTTTGAGGGGCACCGGAATGGCCAACGCAGGGTTGCCGGAAAAATTGAAACTCACTGTATTTTGCAATGCAAAGGTCGTGGCTTCAAAAAGCGCAGACCCCCCGAATCTGGGTATCGGCGGAGGTTGTTTCTTTAAAGTTGGCAAAGCGATGATATCCACCTGCTGAAACGTTCGACGGAGCCAGCGCTGCCAAGACGAGCGATTCTGCAAAGCCCGATCATAGCCACCGGTGAGATGCTCGACTTGGCCTAACAAAATGGTGGCTTTTGTCACAGCTGATACACCCCGTTTGTTTCGGTATTGATCATCATTCGTCCAGGCGTCTCCCACCGCAATCGTGAGTCCATCTTTCTGAGCTTGATCCCAGGCTTCTTTGAACCGTTCGTTGAGACGTATGACTTTAAACCCGGCCTTCTTCAAAGCAGCATCCACAGCCTGATCAATAGCGGGATCGGTGCCGTCCACATATAGGCGGCCTACGGTAAAGTTCCTTCCGGTCGGTCTATCCGCCACAGCTTCCGCATATTCCTTTTCAAACCCGCGTTTCAAAAGACTCATCCCCCGCACAAGGTTGGGAATATTTTTGGCCAAGGGCCCCACGGTATCCAAATTCTTGGGCGACATCGGGAACACCCCTTTGAGCGATACCAATCCAAACGTGGTTTTGAGACCATAGACGCCGCAGCAGGCTGCAGGGATGCGCACCGAACCTCCGGTATCCGTGCCAAAGGCCACATCCGCTAAGTTCGTGGCCACGGCAACGGCTGACCCGCTGGAGGATCCCCCCGAGATCACCCGATGCTTCCGATCCGTCAGTGGGCTGCGAGGCGTGCCGAAATAAGGATTCACTCCCGAAGACGTCACGCCAAACTCACTGGCATTGGTTTTACCAACGATATGCACGCCTCTCTCCCGAGCTATCTTCAGGCATTCGGCATCGCGGGTGGCCGGTGGATTGTGTTTAGCCACGTATTCTGAGCCGGCGCTGGTCACATAACCTTTCACATCAATGAAGTCTTTGACCGCCAAGCGCAAAGCTTGATTGCCTTCAGGAGCAGGCCAGTAGTGGATGAAAGCGTGGTCGGTGGGACCCCGGGCAGGCCGCGTGGCTGTGCAGCCATTGAGAGCCAAACTCACGAGAAGGACTCTCGCCATGCATGACGACAGGGGCACAAGACGCTGATGAAGATTCATAGAGGCTGAGCGTCAAAAGCCGAGAACTAGGAAACGCCGACCGGCGGTTTTCATTCGGGTGACTCGAAACTTTTAACACCCTCTTTATCGCTAGCTCCAAGCAAACTGGATGGGGCAATCTTGACCCTCCGTTCAGTTTCTCGCTAACGATTCAGACGCCAGATTTCGTAATTCAGTGACGACGCAAACGTGACCCAAGCGAGATAGGGGATCATCAAATTGGAGGCCACCGAACTCGCGGGACGGAACAAAAGAACGGTCATTAGAATCGCCACCCACAAAGCCGCAAGGACCACCAATGATGCGAGTAATTCATGGGCTCCAAAAAAGAGCGGTGTCCAAGCCGCATTCAGGCCGAGCTGAATGAAATACCAAGTCAAGGGCTTTGCCTGAAACTTAAACTCACCCTTTTTCCACACCAGCCATGCCGCAATCGCCATGACGATGTACAAGACAGTCCAGACCGGACCAAAAAGCCATGAAGGCGGATTCCAAGAAGGCTTTTCAAGGGCAGCATACCACTCGCCTGGCATCCACAGCGATCCCAAGATAGGAGCGCTGAAGGTCACCAGGAAAAAAGCGAAGAGTGCCAAAGCGGAACGTTTAGACGGAGTCATGATGCTCTAAATACGCACCGTAAGTCCTGCCTGAGCGTATTCAGCCAACGCCAGCCCGTCAGGCATCTTCAAGCCATGCTTTGCTGCACCGTCTTCATCGTGTCCGCCTGGCGTTGATGGACATACTCCATCGCCTTCTTCACTTTGGCCAGTGCGGCGGGATAATCGGCGTCAATGGTCAGCAGAGTCTCCTCCATTGTCTCGACGGGTGTTTCATCAAACTCCAGTAACCACTCGTTCAAGCCGATGTCTTTGAACATCCAGCATTTCGGGCTGTGAAACTCAGAATAGGTATGGATGATCGGTGTACCATTGGCCAGTGCGATGATCGGTGAATGAGGCTCGTGACAGACGATGGTATGGGCACGAGCAAAAACGGAGGCAGCTTCATCAGCATTCCAGAACTCTTCCAGGTTCACCACATTCGTCTGAATCTCAGGAGGCAGTAAATCGAAGATCAATCGTTTGTTATGCACCATCTCCTTTTTCACTTCGGGAGCGATGAGCACTTTCTTGCCGGTTTTCTGAACCCAGCGCGTCACCAGATCACGATACTTCGCAGCGCGCCGTTCATCGTCAGCAATCATCTCAGGTGTCGGATGCAAGGGATTGAGCGGCGGGTTATCCACCCCTTCATGCTTGGCGGTATGCGTCCGCAGTTGCAGCGTGATGAACTGTCGGTCCTCCAGTCCCAATTTCTTCAGGGTCGCGAGGCCGCGCTCATCATCGCGCACATCAATGCCGAAACAGCCGTCGGGGCCAAACTCGAGCACGGGTGTTTTAACCCCTGCGTTCTTGAGGATGTTCAGCGTCTTGGTTTCACGGCAATAGATGAAGGCAGCTGCATCCAGCAGTGCGATGCGTTCCGCTGCACCCTTTCCCTCCACCATGCTGGGGAAAAAGGATTGGCCGTAAAGGCCGTAGGGTTTGCCGAGCTTGTGGCAGTATTCCATGTAGTCTGTGCCTTGGCCCATGCCGGAATTGCGAATGAACAAATCGCAGTAAGCGATGGCTTGCTGGACTTCTTTGTCGGCAAGGGTGGTTCCTTTCAGGCTTCCGCGCACAATGTTCACCTTGGGAAAACGACGACGCAGCATCGCTTCCACACGCTCATCCAGTTTCATGGCCCAAAGCACCACATTCACTTGCGGTAGGTGCTCTTCTAAGATGCGCAGCGTGCCGGGCGTGTGGCCGATGTCACCGATATTGATGGTATCCCAAGCCGACTGAAGCAGAACGGTCTTCGCCTTTCCTGAAGCTGCAAAAAGAGAGCCTCCAAGAGCGGCAGTAACGGCGGAAATAAAAGTGCGGCGATCGGTCATCATGGGAAAAGGATAGTCTCAACATGAGGCCCTCAGCGAGCTTTTTTGGACAGTTTTTCCGACTCAAGAAAACATGGACAAGGCTACGCGAGAACGTGAAGTGATCTCTTTCGGTGTGCCGCCGAACAAGCGCTTGAACTCGCGGCTGAATTGCGAAGGGCTTTCGTAGCCTACACGATTCGCCGCCTCGGCGACAGGCACACCATTCACCATCATCACCTGAGCCTTATGGAGACGAATGGTCTGGAGATACCGCAGAGGTGGATAGGCCGTCACCGCTTTGAAGTTAGCATGAAACGTCGAGACACTCATCCCCGCCTCACGAGCCAGCGAAGGAACATCCAGCGTTTGATCATAGTCCAGATGCATACGCCGAAGCGCTCGCGCGATCTGGCCGAAGTTACTCTGCGGACTGGCTAAGGCTCGCAACGCAGGACCTTGACCTCCACGCAGTGCCCAGTAAGTCATTTCGCGAATGATCTGCGGGCCGAGGATCCGTGCCTCAACAGGAGAACGAAGACAACGGGCTAATCGAACTGCCGCATCATGGACTTCAGATGTAAGAGGCATCGCGTCAATGGCATGCCCTGTTGGCTCCAGGTAGGATGCAGGAGTATCCATATCCAGAAGCAGCTCAGCGATGGTGGTGGGACTGACCCGCACCGCCATTCCCAACATGGGCTCTTCCACAGTGCCAATCGTTTCACACTCGAAAGGCAAAGGCAGCGACAGCACAAGATAGTTACTGGGATCATAGGTGAAGACGCGGTTGCCTAACCGCCCCCGTTTACGCCCCTGTGCGATGATGACGATGCTCGGCTCATAGGATACAGGGGCGCTGGGGTAGGTCTCTGTGGAATACATTAACCGCACCTCCGGCAACGCCGATCCCCCAAAACCTTCTTCGCGAACGAGATCTCGTAATAACGCGGCTAGAGAAGAGTTTCGGGCGGGTAAAGCAGGTGCCTCTAGGGTGGTTTTAACGGTCCTCTTCATAGGATGATCAGACAATAGATTTGCCGTTTACACTCCCAAATATCCATGCATTCAGAGAATCAGGCAAGTATTCTAGATGAACGTGCCTTGTTTTTTCGGGGGGTGATGAGGCAGGGTTAGCACAGTTCCAAATCAGCTTTTGAGGAACTTCTAACGCCTAAACGCACACACCTCTATGAAATCGCAGAACACTAAAATCGCTCTCGTCACCGGGGGCAGTCGGGGTCTTGGTCGTAACATCGCCCTGCAGCTCGCCAAGAGCGGAAAGGACGTCATCCTCACCTATCGCAGCCGCCGCGAGGAAGCCCTCGCCGTCGTCGCTGAGATCCAAACCTTGGGGCGCCAAGCTGCCGCCCTCCCCTTTGAAGCGGCCGACGTTTCCGCCTTTCCAACCTTTGTCCAGAGCGTCGAAGAAACACTGCGCACCCAATGGGCTCAGGATAGCTTTCATTACCTGATCAATAACGCAGGCATTGATTCTTCAGCGCCCTTTGCTGAAACCACGGAAGAGAACTTCGATGCGCTTTTCAACATCCACTTCAAAGGCGTCTTCTTCCTGACGCAGAAGCTACTGCCTCTGCTGGCCGATGGCGGAGCCATCGTCAACCTGTCCACAGGTCTGGCGCGTTTCGCTGTTCCTGGTTATTCCGCCTACGCCTCCATGAAAGGTGCCATCGAAGTCTTCACCCGTTATCTGGCCAAGGAACTGGGGAGCCGTGGTATCCGGGCAAATGCCGTCGCGCCTGGGGCCATCGCGACAGATTTCACCACCGAGGCTTTCTCTCACCCAGGCGTGAAGGACTTCCTCGCTTCTCAGACGGCCCTGGGCCGTGTGGGCGAACCCGATGATATCGGCGGTGTGGTCGTCTTTCTTTGCACGGAAGAAGGCCGCTGGGTGAATGCCCAACGCCTCGAAGCATCAGGCGGCATGTTTTTGTAATGCCCATCTTATCCCTTCCCTCATTCAAACCTAACAACTCATTCATCAAACATTATGAACACGACTCAAACCATCCTCATCACCGGAGCCAGCAGCGGTATTGGCGAAGCTACCGCACGTCACCTCGCCTCTCTTGGGCATCGTGTGGTTCTCGGCGCACGCCGCACCGATCGTCTGCAAAAACTGGCTACCGAAATTCACACGGCGGGCGGGCAAGCGGAATTCCGGGCCCTGGATGTGACCAGCCTCCAAGACATGCAGGACTTCGTCGCTTTCGCGAAAGAGAAATTCGGACCGGTGGATGTGATCATCAACAATGCCGGGGTCATGCCCTTGTCGCCCCTTCATGAACTGAAGGTGGATGAGTGGAATCGCATGATCGATGTGAACATCCGTGGTGTGCTCCATGGCATCGCAGCTGTGCTGCCCGATATGCAGGCTCGTAAGAAGGGTCACATCATCAATCTGTCTTCCATCGGTGGACATCAGGTCTGGCCGACCTGTGCGGTTTACAGCGGCACCAAGTTCGCCGTGCGTGCCATCTCTGAAGGCTTGCGACTGGAGAATAAGGACGTGCGTGTGACCATCATCTCCCCCGGCGTTGTGGAGTCTGAACTGGCCGATACCATCTCCGATCCCGATACCCGCGCAGCCATGCATGAGTTCCGCAAGGTGGCGCTCACTCCCGATGCCATCGCCCGAGCCATGGCTTACGTCATCGCGCAACCTGCCGATGTGGATGTGAACGAAATCATCGTCCGCCCGACAGCAGGGGCACAATGATCGGAGTGCCAGTCAGGGCATGATTAAGGCGGAAGTCCGTGATGGCTTCCGCCTTTCTACATGGAGGGGAACAAATTCACCAAAAGGAACTGAGCGGCGTCGGTCTTTATCTCCGGCTGGTCCTGAAGGACGATACAAGAGACATTACCCTCCTCACATTTTTTCCGGATCTCCCGTGCATGCTGGATGCAGTGCAGCCACTGACCGCGATTGCGCGGTGCCTTCACCACAATGGAGTTGCCCAGCAGCAGAGGCGGATCGTCCTTGGTGATCCAGGATAGCATGTCGCATTCACGCAGAATGGCCTTTCCGGTCTCTGTCAGGAAATCCTGAGTGGAGGCCAAGTGATAAAACATGGCAGCCTCAGTGCCCTGGGTGCTGTATTTGGGTTTAGAAGGGCCCAGGAAGGCCTCCCAGCGCGAGATGTCGTAGGTAGCCTGGGGGGCATTGCAGACCGCACAGACGAGACGCGAAGACTCCCGAAGCACCGGATCCTTTGAACGCCGATCCGCCAGATCATCCCGAGTCGCCAACCACAGTGAGGTTCCAGCTCCCGCCGATTCGCCCATGGCCGCAAAGCGGGTTTTGTCCAGATTCCACTCGTCCGCTTTACTGCGCAGGAACTGCACCGATCGAGCGCAATGATGCAGGATGTCCTGAATGGGCATGTGCTCGATGAACGGATAATTGATCGCCGCGCAAGATACCCCCTGAGATAGCAGTTCCTGGAGAGCTTTGTCGTTTACCCACTCGCTCTTGTCGCCATGGTTAAATCCACCTCCATGGATCAGCACCACGACCGGTGTCGGACCTTGCATGCCCTTGGCTAGATAAAGGTCCAAACGATTGCGCTCGTGTTCACCGTAAGCCACCTCGGCAAAGTCCGGTCTGGGCGAGCCCCGCTTCGGTTTCACCACCTCTGACTTTTTGTTTTTTGCAAGGTAAGCCCGAGCTTCTTCCAGGGTCAGAATACCATCCTTATCGGCATCAGCCGCCGGATACTTCTTGAGTCCCTGACGCAGGCGTTCGTTATTTTCAGAGGTGAGCTGTGCATAACCAAGAGTGGTTGCGAACAGGGGAAGAAGGAAAATCAATCGTCGCATCATGATCGAAGGCGCACACGGTCAGCAGGATCTGCGCTACACGGCAGGCCAGTCTTTCGTGTCTGGGCCAACAAGAGACTCCTGGAGCACACCGGGCGTTGAAAAATGATCCGCGAACTCTTATCCCTGCTTCGCCGGCAAAAGATGCTGCATCAGAAACTGCGTTGTCGAAGTCTTCGGCTCCGGTTGATCCTGAAGAACGATGCACGCCACCTCCGAGGCTTCGCATTGTTTGTGCACGGCGCGGGCATGATGAATGCAGTGCAGCCATTCACCGCGATTGCGCGGCGCATCCACCACCTGGGTGTTATTCACCAGCAAAGGTGGATCGCCTGGGGTGATCCAGGCGAGCATGTCGCACTCCCGTAGGATCGCTTTGCCAGCCTCGCTCTGCATGGCTTCCAAAGTAGGCAGGTGATAAAAAAGCGCGGCCTCAGTTTCACTGCCGAATTCCGGTTTGGCCGGGCCCATGAAGGACTCCCAGCGCGAGACATCGTAGGTGGCTTGGGTGGCATTGCAGACGGCACAGCTCAGGCGGGTCGATTCGCGGAGAATCGGGTCTGTCGCCTTTGGGTCGGCCAGATCATCCCGCGTGGCCAACCAAAGGGAAGTGCCTGCTCCTGCGGAGCCGCCCATGGAGGCAAAACGAGTCTTATCCAGATTCCACTGGGCGGCGTTCGCACGCAAAAACTGCACGGCACGGGTACAATCCCTCAGGATGTCTTGGATCGGTTTGTCCGGCAGGAAGGGATAGTTCAGCGCAGCACAGGAGATGCCATTTTCCAGCAGTTCCTTGGTGGTTTGATCACTGGCCCAGCGGCTTTTATCACCATTTCGGAAACCACCCCCGTGAATCATGATGACGAGCGGGGTTGGGCCACTCGTGCCTTTGGCCAGATAGAGATCCAGCTTGTTGCGCTCATGAGCGCCATAGGCCACGTCCACCACATCGGCCTTCAGGGCACCCTCTTTCGGGGTCACCTCTCCCTTCAGAACTTTTCGTTTGGCGAGGAAGGCTTTGGCCTCCTCCAGGGTGAGTAGGCCATCCCCATTGGTATCAGCTTCAGGGTATTGCTTTAAACCCTGGCGCAGGCGGGCGTTGTTCTCCGAAGTGATGGCCGCCTGGGCGAAGAGGGCCAAGGACACCAGAGAAAAAGTGCAGAGGAAAAGGCTGAATTTCATCCGAGATGAAACCTTACCTCAAAAGGCTGGTCGCGGTCTGCTAAAAAAAGAGGTCTTCAGCGAATCACCGGCACCCCGAGGAGATTCAAATCCTTGTCTCGCAAGCCGATGAGCACGCTATTCCCATTGGGGTCCACTTTCAGCTCCCCATACCGAGCGTTATCATAAAGCTTGGCTTGTCGTTCCTGAAAAAAGAAAGACTCCGCCCCGATCTGAATACCCTCGCGATCTCGATAAACCAAAAGCTGTTCATCTGCGGCCAGGTCACCGTCCTGATGCAGACGCAGTCCGGTGCCTACCCCGCGATCATCGAGCTTCAGCACGAGGAGCCCGCTGGCTTTCGGCGCTTCTTTGATCTCTGATGCCAGTTTGTAACGCAGCACCATGTAATCCCCCTGCATGAGAGATCGCGGATCGCGCGGAGCCAGTTCCAGCAAGACGGTGCGGCCCTCAGCCACCGTTTTCTCCTTCTGCCAAATGAGGAAATTCAAGGCCCCGAGCAGCAGAAGCGCCCAGAGAATGACAACCGCGTTTTTCATGACACAGCCTCCGTGGATGAGGATAAAGTTTCAGATCGGCCTAACATTTGACGAAGCAGCAGGAACAAAACACCACTGCCAGTCACCAGCAGTGATTTCTCTGCTAGGCTGATGTTGAGGGCATAATAAAACAGCACCAGGAAGCCGGTGAGGAACAAGTGCCCGATCACCGATAGACCAGGCTCATCCCGACTGCGGGCCATGTAGAGGAGCAGCATCGCTACCAGCACGCCGACAGCCCCCAACGCTGCGATGATCACCACCACAACTGCAAAGCCCATAAACCAGGGGCGTGACCAAACAGCTAGGCCCCCATGCTGATCTGCCACAAGCCAGAGCAAGATCGCACCCAGCATGAGGCTGGAAGGCCACAGCGGTGTCGATGACATCTGCCACCATGTGATGCCATGGAGCAACTCGATGAGCAGAACCACACAGGGCAGGGACAAGATCGCCGCCCACGCGACGACATCGAGAACGTCGGGACGTCCCTTCCAGGTCCAGAGAAAGCCGGTGGCAACGGCGAGAAATGCGATGATCCCGTGTAGCCCATGCGGCTGCTGAAGAACGATCAGCCACGTCGCGGCGCAGGCAGGCACAGCCACCAGACTCAAAAAACGGCCTGTGATACCCCGAAACAAGATGCAGGTCACCGCAGCCAAGATCACCTGTGTGATCGTCAGCGACTCAAAGAAAAGCTTTTCGGAATCCAGAGACATGGCCACCCCGGCATGGATCATTGCATGCCCGGCTAAAAGCAGGCTCAAGGCGAGCTGACTGGGAAACACATGGGTCGAACTGCGGCTGACCGCAATCGCCGCACCCAAGAGCATGAGCCCCACCACAGCACTACCCGGAACGCTATTGAACGCACCAGTCATCGCTAAAAAGGGCAGCAGGAAGAGCGCTGAAAACCACGCGCCCACCCCACTGAAAAAGGTCACGATCCATGGCTTCTCCTCCTGCGCATGCAGAGCCTGGAGTTGCTGATGCAAGGACTCCGTCGGCATCAGAGACGGCACACGTTCCGCGAGTTCACGCCAAGTGAGGTTAGGAGTCTTCATCGGGAGAGGTGCTTCATGGATTTGTATTCGTGGGCCAGCCAGACCGTCAGCCCCGCTGTCGCGGCGACCACAATGATAGAGAGTAAAAAGAAGGCGAAATCGTCATCGAGCTCGACGATCCCACGACCGATGACACTCACGGCAAACACCGCCGCATTGGCACACACCAAAGCGACACAGGTGAAATCTCGCCGCCGGAAACGGAAGTAAAGATACCCTGCTGCAGTGATCAGCATCCAAGCGGGTAAATAAGCCACGCGATAAGCATGCTCACCAGCTCCTGAGAAGACAAAGGTCAAAGCCGGTATGATGAAAAGCACGAGAACTGCCGCTACCAAAAGCGTGCGCAGCCAAGCTCTGCTTCCGGGTGGATTCACCCACTCGCGAACAAAAAGGGCAACCAAGTTGACTGCGGCCAGAGACATGAGCGCAGCGTCTTCCGTCCACTTCCAGGCCGGGCCTGCGACTTGACTCCAAAACAACACGATCCCTACCTGTAGGATCACCAACCAGAGGGCCCATAGACCTTCAAAGCCAGTCGCTAGTACCCCAATCAATGTCAGCGCGGCCCATCCGGTAAAGAGTTGATAAGCATCCGCTCCGGTCTGGTAAATCTGCCCAAAGACGGCCAGGAAAACGCCTGTCATCACCACCGCCGCCAACATCATCAGACGACCTCCCAGTTCACGCAGGCCCAGCTTCAAGGCGGTTAAAACACAAAGCAGCAGAGCCCCTTGAATCAGACCCAGTTTTTCAAATCGGCCCATGCCCTGCCAATTCCATGCGAAGAAGAAGACGATCCCTGACAAGACCAAGGCCATACCAATCAAGGCCAACTCCAACCTCAACCAGGTGAACCAGGCAGCCGGAGGTTGCAGCAGCTTTTGCGCCTCCCGAAAACCATCTTCCGTGAGTAGCCCCTCCCGCCGCCATTGCAGCAGCGTTTTCAGGCGGATAGGTTCATTGAGAGGATCGGAGGACATAAATGAATTCTACGGGAACGTGCGATAAAACCAGACCCAAAGGATCATCCAGATGGAAAATCATTCCGAAGAGACCGTTAGGCGAGAAGAATTCACGCGATGAATTAAAGTATTTACTTATTGCATCCCTAGATGAGATGGCCTGAAATCAAATCCGGCTCGTCATTTTTTGATCAGCCGCAGCACACTTTGCCTCCCACTCTCATGAGAAACCTCCTCATCGGCACGTCTTTGCTCGTTCTGTCCAGCCTCTGGGCCGCAGACCCGGCTGAACTGAATAACCTCCGAAACTCTTATCAATCCGCGATCAATCGAGCGGTCAAACCCATCACCGACACCTACTTGGTTGAGCTGACTAAGTTGAGGGATACCTACACCCGCAATGCCAATCTCGAAGCCGCCAATTCCGTCCAGTTGGAGATTGACCTGCTGAATGCGAAAACGGCCGCGACTGTGGGCACGGTTGGAACCCTCACCACCGTATTGGATGCCGTAGCGGTTGTGCCTGCCAATTCGATGGAAGGTTTCAAGCTCGGGTCGGTTAGGCGGGGAGATGTCATTACGGTCAGCTATGTCAGCGGACTGTGGAAGAGTGATGGCAGTATCCCCACGGAGAATCCAGATGCAGAAACGACGGATCGAGGCGACAAAACCCGCCTGGCCATCGCCGAAAGCCCCAAGGAGGGTCGCCCTGGCGATGTGATCAAGATGGTGCCCGCACATACCCGTGATAAGCCTTTCAGCTACACCGTGCAGACCACTCGAGAAGACGTGGTCCTACGCATTCACTATGGCGGTGACAACCCCAAAGCTCCCGGCAGTGTCACGTATAAGGTCAAGGTCCAGCGTTAATCCCGGCATTCATCACCGCATCGTTTCCGCCTGAGCGAGGACATCGGCAAAAGGCACATGCTCCAGCAAGCCAAAGGTGTCCAGCCGAGTCAGGCGAGCACGTGAGGTGGCGGGGCTGGAGATACCGCAGAGAAAGCGGGCCAGCTGCCGCGGTGTGCGGAGCGCGGCATGGCGGTCATCGAGGAGGCGACGAATCGCGGAGACATCCTCCGTCGTGATTTCTGGGATCGCCGAAAAGGGGATGGAGCGTGGCTCGGTGATATCTTTCCCTTGTTCCCGATCCTGGCAACCGGTACAGGTGCCGCAATCCTGCTCAAGCTCTTCCCCAAAGTAGCGAAGCAGCCAGCGCGTCAGGCAGCCGCGCTCACTCGCTAGTTCCAGGATCTGATTGAGACGCTGGATGTCTCGGCCTTCACGCTCGGCAAAGAGCTTCTGCATGCGTTGCGCCGCCTGTTCGGGATCACGCTCCGCCCGATCACCCGCGAGCCGATACTTTTGGCGAGCACCACTGGGTTTGAGCTGAATGTCTCCCGCTTCCTCCAGCCAGCTGAGTGCTTTCAAGATACGCTCGCGCGATTCCTCGATCTGGGTCGCAGCCTCATCGGGATTCACAGTGGTCCACTTGGAGCCTCGCTTGCCACAGGAAAATAGGCGTCGCAGAAAAGCCTGCCGCTCGGGTTTATGCCCAGCCAGGATGCGGGCCTCGGGTTGGTTGAAGGCGTATTGATAGCTGGAATAAAAGGTCCCCAGCGGACGCAGCAGACCTTCCAACTCCAAGTGCGTGAGCACCGTCTCGATGACCAGAGGTCGGATGTCCGTGCTGCCGGAAATCTCATAGAGTGAAAGATCGAACTCCTCGCCCTGACGTAACAAATGATCCGTCAAAAGCCGCAGTGCTTGCGGCGTCGGGGTATCGCCATAGGTGAAATTTTCCAACACGATGCGGTCGTCCTGGCAGGCAAGCATCTCACAAACCGAAGGCTTACCATCACGACCTGCTCGACCGGTCTCCTGCATGTAGTTCTCCAGCGTCTTGGGCAGGTTGTAGTGATAGACCGCGCGGATATCCGCCTTATCGATGCCCATACCAAAGGCGATGGTGGCCACGATGACATCGGTTTCGCCCGTCATGAAACCATCCTGCGCCGCATGACGATGCTCATCGGGTAAACCTGCATGATAGGCCAGAGCATTGACCCCATTTTTCTGCAAATAGGTGGCCACTTCCTCCGCCGTCTGTTGCAGCGTGACATAGACGATGGAGGGTACCTTGCGTTTCAGCAGGAGCTTAGTGAGCAGCTCCTTTCGTTTATTACCGGGACATGGCGTGATGCGGTAATGCAGATTAGGCCGAAAAAAGGAGGTCTGCACATGGTCCCGCTCAGCAATGTCGAAGGCCTTGCGAATGTCCGCTGCGACACTGGGTGTGGCGGTCGCGGTCAAAGCCAAAACGGGATGAATCCCCAGCTCTCGGGCCACATGCGACAGTCGCAAGTATTCAGGCCGGAAGTTATGCCCCCACTCCGAGATGCAGTGCGCCTCATCCACGGCCATCATGGCTATCTTCAGCCGTTTCAACCGCTCGATGAAGCTCTCACTCATCAACCGCTCCGGTGCGATGTAGAGGAGCTTGATGGCTCCACTCCGCAAATCATCGAAGACCTGTTGAACCTCCTCTTGCTTCAGGGAGGAGTCCAACCGCGCGGCCCGGATGTCCTTGGCACACAAGGCTTCGACTTGATCCTTCATCAAAGCAATGAGTGGTGAGATGACCAATGTCACTCCCTCCATGAGCAAGGCCGGGAGCTGGTAGCAAAGGGACTTGCCCGCACTGGTCGGGAACAAAGCAAGCGCACTCCGCCCCTCCAGCAGAGCCTGCATCACCTGTTCTTGGCCCGGGCGGAAAGCCTTGTGGCCAAAGTGCTGGCGAAGGGTAGCTTGGAGGTCGTGCGGCATTAGCGTGAAGGAATCACGGACTACTCGCTTTCACAACCGCCCAGGGTGTGTAGATCAGCACTCCGCCAAACCCAGAAAGCGCGGGCCGGATGTGTTTGGCGAGCGAAACCTTTCGATCACGAGAGATTCCATCGCCAAACGATCCAGGGGTTGGTGGACGGCGTGCCGATCCAGGATGTAGTCACACCCCAGCAGCCGGAGAATCCGGCGATCACCTTGTGAAGATTGCGTGGCTTTCACCGCCGGACACATCCGGCCGACGAAAGCTCGGTCACTCCGCAAACCGCTCGCGCAGATGCTTGAGATGCCATTTAGCATCGGTGGGCTTCCCTGTGGCGTGGACCATGATCTCCCCGGGCAATGGGGTGCCGCCTTGGGAATGAACTTTCTCACGCAGCCAAGCAAGGAGAGGTGCGTAGTCAGCCTTATCGAGGGCGGTGGCGATCTTCTTGGATTTGCGGGCGGTGCCGAAAAGCTGGGCCGCGTTCAGGTTACCCAAGGTGTAGGTGGCGAAGTAACCCAGACCGCCCATGCTCCAATGGATGTCTTGGAGACAGCCATGGGCATCATCCGGTGGCACCATGCCGAAGAGGCTCTCAAACTCTTCATTCCAGGCCGCTGGCACGTCTTTTACCGCTAGCTCTCCACTGACGATGCGACGCTCAATGGCGAAACGCAGGAGGATGTGCAGGTCGTAGGTGGCCTGATCCGCCTCGACACGAATGAAGGAGTATTGGGCCCGATTGATGGCCTGGAGGAAGTCATCCAGCTTCACCTTCTTCAGGTGCGGGAAGATCTCGATGGTGCGCGGCAGCCATTTTTCCCAGAAGGCGCGAGAACGGCCGACGTGGTTTTCCCATAGGCGGCTCTGGGATTCGTGAATGCCCAGCGAGCAAGCACGACCCGAAGGCAAACCGAAGTCGTCTTGGGGCAGGCCCTGCTCATACAGCCCGTGCCCAGCCTCATGCATGACCCCGAAGAGCGATGAGGTGAAATCGCTCTCGTCATACCGGGTGGTCAGGCGAATGTCCGCAGGCCCGAGTGTGGTGCAGAAGGGGTGCGCTGTGGTGTCAATGCGACCCGCTTCGAAGTCGAAGCCGAGGCTGGCGGCCACTTCCGCGTTCAGTAGTTGCTGCTTCTCGATGGGGTATTTACCGCGCAGCACTTTTGGGTTCACGGAAGCGCTTTGCTCCACAGCCTGCCGGGCGATCTTGGCCAGTTCAGGTTTCAGGCGAGTAAAAAGCGCCGCTACCTCATCGGTCCGGGCACCCCGCTCATAGGTTTCCAGAAGGGCATCGTAAGGTTCGTTGGCATAACCCCAGAGATCGGCCTTTCGGCGGGCGATGGAGACGAGCTTTTGCAGATGTGGGGCGAAGAGACTGAAGTCGGACTTTTGACGCGCTTCAGCCCAAGCCGCTTTACCATGAGCACAGATCTCGCTCTCCTCGATGACGAGCTTTTGCGGCAGTTTGACCGCACGGTCATAGTCCCGGCGCAGTTCCTTAAGGTTGGCAGCGGCTTTAGCATTCCGAGGCTTTTCGGACTCGGCTTTCTCCAGCAATTTGCGGAAAACCGTGCCAGTAGCTAGAGCGTGGGCCTTGCCATTGAGATAGGACATCTGACGCGCACGGAAGGCCAGGGCCTTGGCGGGCATGTAGGTCTCTTGATCCCAAGAAAGAGTGGCTTCGGTGGAGGAAAGGAGGGAGACCTCCTGCACGAGGGCGACGAGTTGGTCGTAGGCTGTAGCGGGCATGAGATTATTTCAGCTTGGCAAGGCGGTCCTTCGCCCAGGTCAGGCCCTGTTGGATGATGTCATCTCCAGGGACCAGAGCGGCGAGTTTCTCCCAGCGCTTAACGGCAAAACTGAAGGCATTGCGGGCCTCGTCCTTTTTTTTCAGGCTCTCGCTCGTGTGCCCCAGCACGCCATACATTTGGGCGAGCTGGATTTCATGAGCCTTGCGGTCAGGGGTAAGGCGTTCGTCCGGTTCCTTCGTCAGCAGTTCCTCCATGGAAGTGACGGCTTGTTGGATGATCGGCAGTGCCGCTGTGGGCTTATTGAGGTCGGACATCAGTTCCGCGTATTCGCCGCGCAGTTTCGACAGCAGGTAACCGTAACGAAGGTTGTCCGGTTCATCGGCCAGGATTTCATTCAGGAGCTCGATGGCGTCCTGCTTCTTCTTCACGGCATCGTTGTTATTACCGGCATCACGCTCCAACAGGGACACCCCACCGTAGTTCTTGGCGAGCTGATACTTGACCTCCGCCCACTCGGGCAGCAGGCGATTCAGTTCCAACAGGATAGGAATGGCCTGCATATGCGCTTCTCGGGCTTCTTTGGCCCCGATGCTCTTGCTGATCAACTCCGCCAACTCCGTGTAAGCATCCGCCAACATCAGCGCCTGCTCTTGATTCCGTGGAGAGGAGCCCATCACCAAGTCCCCCATCTCCGTCACGGCGTCGATGAGCGTGGTCAGCGCATCTTGAAGGCGGCCGGCATCACGCTGGGTCAGGCCCTTGGCAAATTTGGACCGAGCCAATAAGAAACGCTCTTCGGGGATGAACTCCGTGCCGATGAGTTTCGGGTCGAGCACGTCTGAGACATGGGCCAGAGCTTTTTCGGCATCGGCGAGATTGCCATTCTTCTGCATGCGCAGGCCGTATTCCATCCAGGCCCGGGCACATTCGTTGCGAGCGAGACGGTTTTTCGGGTCTGCGGCGAGCCCCTCGGTCAGACTCGTGGTGGCATCCCCCAATAGGGCCAAAGCACGTTCTTTATCTCCCTTGCGGGTGGCGAGATCAGACAGGAGCAGGCTATATTTGCCAAACCACTGATGGAAGAGCGCTAGCTTAGGATGGTTTTTCCCATCTTTCAGCAGGAGTGCCGCCTGATCCCGAGCTTTTTCCAGATACGTCTGGGCGGAGTCGTAATCCCGCATCCGCAGGTGAATCTGGCCGATGTTTCCATAGGCACGCAGGCGCTCGACCCCCAATTCTGGATCACTTTCCAAGGCAGGCAGGGCGGTCATGCAGAAGGCCAGAGCATCCCGAAGCTGACCCTTGGCGAATTGGGTGTCCAACTCATTGCTGGTCGGAGATTGCAGGAGCTGGGTGAGGAACTGATCCACCGCCGTCTGAGAATGCTGCAAATTCGCATCCGCCGTTTTCTTCTGGGCAATCGAGGTATCGCGCTGACTAGTGAGGGTGGAGATTTTCTCCTCCCGGGCCTTGATCTCCCGTTGCAAAACCTCCTCGTTTTGAGCGATCACGACCTCTGCCTTTTGCTTCCCGCGCAGGGTGATGAAGGCATAAATGGCCGTTAATACCAGAACCGTGAGCAAGCCCAGTGCGGTGACCTGGAGCGTGCGGACTTTGACCGCTTGTTTTTTGCGTTCGAAAACCGTCTGTTCTCGGGATTCCTCCAGCAGGAAATCCGATTCCAAGACCTCAAACTCGCGCACCACCTCGCGCATGTCGGCCCAGCGAGCGGCGGCATTCAGGTCCAAGGCGCGCTCGATGATGTTGCGACGGCGTTCATCCCACTTGGAGGTCGGGGCGTCTGGCCAGACGATTTTGGGCTGGGCTCGGACGGCGTTGACCAATGCCATGCTGTCGATGCCATACGCCAGCCCGGAAGCGGACTTTTTCTGAGCCAGCGCCAACTGCTCCGCCCAAGCTCGCGCTCCACGGGGAAATTGACCGGTCAGAAGACGGTAAGCAATAACACCGAAACTGTACACATCCCAACTGGCACCATAGCCCGCAAAGACACCTTCGGGATTCTCCGCCTGCTCAGGGCAGAGATGGACAAAGTGGTCGGTCAGCTCTAGATGATGGATGCCTCCCACCCAGCCCTGGGCCATGTCCGTGATACGGATGCTGGCGCTGGCATCGTCCTCCATGAGGATGTTACAAGGCCGAAGATTACCATGTGGGATGCCGTGCCGATGGAGCCATGCCAGAGCATCGGCCATCTGATAAATGCAGCCCCAGGCGAGATCTGAATTGGGCTTCGCGCAAAGGGTCTCCAGCGTCGTTGTCTGCCAGCGGCGGCTCTGCCCTTCTTTCACCATCATCCCCACCAGAGGGGTCACAAGATAGTAGGGGCTGCGCTCAAAATTGTAATTCTCCACGGGGAGCACTGCCTGATGATGAGGCATCTGCTGAAGGGCTCCCAGGGCCGTAGCCAGGGCCTTGCGATTGATGGCCATCGAGGAGAAGACCTTCACCGCACAGCTCTTGCCTCCAGCAGAAGCCCGATACACAGCACCGCAGGCGCCACTGCCGATCAGTTCCTGCAATTCATGTCCAGCGATATCCGGCAAACTCATGCAAGGCGAGGGGCAGTGGTTGTCATGGCGAGGGTTGATTTGTGGCTCTTCAGCCAGCGACCGATGCTAGAACCTGCAACCCGCAGAGGCCAGGGTCAAGCCAGCGCTTAGACGCAGAATTCCCGCCAAACGTTCAGCCAGAATGCATTCCTTCGTCAGACGGTCGTTTTCTGCCCGACAGATGGACATTCCGCTTAACGTTGGTCTTCCTCCTTTGTCATGATTCGCTGTCTTTTATTCTCTCTCGTTTCTCTCTCCCTCTATGCTGAAACGGCCCCGAAGCCGACGCTGATTCTCCATGCGGTTACAGATCGGCCTGAAGCTCTCTATCAAATCGGCGAAACCGTGCGTTTTGACATCTCCGTGCAGCAGGCTGACAAGCCAGCTCAAGGGGAAGTCCTCTGTAGCTTTTCTAAAGACGGAGTCGAACCCAAACGCACCGAAAAAATCCAGCTGAAAGACGGGAAGGCCAGCGTCACCGGCACCCTGGATGAGCCTGGGTTCCTGCAACTGCGAGTTTCTTTACCCGACCACCCTGAATTTGCCCTCGCGGGTGCCGGGTTCAATCCTGAGCAGATCAAACCCAGCCTGCCAGTGCCGGAGGATTTTGATGCCTTTTGGGACAAGCAAAAGACTGCCTTGGCCGAAGTGGCGATGAAGTCCGAGTTGACCCCCCTCCCCACCACCGTGCCTGGAATCGATGCCTTCGACGTACAGGTCTCCTGTTTGGGTGCCCCTGTCTCCGGTTATTATGGGCGTCCTCAAAACGCGAAGCCCAAGAGCTATCCAGCCATCTTGTTCGTCCACGGTGCAGGCGTTGGCGGTTCCTCCCTCGGTGCCCTGCCTTGGGCAACTCGTGAAGGCGGCATGCTCTCTCTAGACATCAATGCGCACGGTCTGCCCAACGGCCAACCCAAGGAGTTCTACGACGAGCAGGAAAAGGGACCTCTCAACGGCTACCGCTTCCAAGGTCGCGATGACCGGGAGCAATGCTACTTCAAGGGCATGTTTCTGCGTGTGATTCGCGCTATCGACTTCCTCACAGCTCAGCCTGAGTGGGATGGGAAAACCGTGATCATCTATGGTGGCAGCCAGGGTGGGTTTCAGGCCTTTGCCGCCGCAGGCTTGGATGACCGTGTCACCTTCTTCTGTGCGGGCGTGCCCGCAGGCTGTGATCACACCGGCATCGTGGCTAGCCGTATCAATGGCTGGCCGAAGCTGGTCTTGGTCACCGATGGCAAAGCGGATGAAAAGGGGCTGCAAGCCGCACGCTACTTTGACAACGTCAACTTCGCCTCCCGCGCCAAATGCCGCGGCGCTGCCGTCACCGTGGGTTTCATTGACACGGTCTGCCCACCTACCAGCGTCTATGCGGCCTACAATGCTATCGGCGTGCCGAAGACGATTTTCACCATGCCTCTCACGGGCCACAAGAGCAGCCCAGAAGCCAGCCAGTTCCTCACCGATGCCGCCTTGGCTCACGTTCGTGCCATGAAAGAAGCGCAGTGAGTAGCCCCCTGCATCGAGTCGTATTTCACACACTCTTTGTCGTGGAGTCGCGGGGGCCGATTGACGTATAATAGCATCCTACCCAACCATGAAATCTGCCGCTGTCGTCAATTACGCCCCCGAAAAGGGTTCCGTCGAAATCCGCGAAATCGATAAACCCACGATTGGCGCGGAAGACGTTTTGCTGGAAGTCGCCAATGTCGGCGTCTGCGGCAGCGACCTGCACCAGTGGACTTCGGATCACTCATGGCCAGTCAATTACCCTGTCGTGCTGGGCCATGAGTTTGGTGGTCACATCGTCGAGGTGGGCAAGGAGGTGGAAGGCTGGAAGGAAGGAGACCGTGTGGTGTCAGAAACCGCCGCCATCATCTCCAAGGACAACCCGATGACCCGCAGAGGTCTCTACAACCTGGACAATACCCGCAAGGGCTTTGGTTATGGCGTTAACGGTGCCATGACCAAATACGTGCGCGTGCCCAGCCGCATCCTGCACCATGTGCCGGATCATCTCCCCTTTGAGCAAGCCTGCCTCACGGAACCCTGCTGTGTGGCCTACAATGCCGTGGTGAAAAACGCCCGTATCGAACCTGGCGACCGCGTGGTTGTTCTCGGCCCAGGCACCATCGGCATTCTCTGCGCGGCCATGGCGCGCCTTTGCGGAGCCGAAGTCGCCATTGTCGGCCTGCCCCAAGATGCGCATCGGCTGGAGTTGGCCCGCCAGCACTATGGCTGCGAGGTGATCATCGGTGATGCCAAACCCTGGGCGATGGCTCGCGATGGTTTAGGCTGTGATGGTGTCATTGATGCCGCCGGCGCCAGTGTCACGCTCAAGATCGCCTTGGACATCGTGCGCCCCGCAGGCTGGATCAGCAAAGTCGGCTGGGGTCCTCAGCCGCTCGGCTTTAACATCGACCCGCTGGTGCAGAAGAACATCACCCTCCAGGGCAGCTTCAGCCACAACTGGCCGATCTGGGAGCGTGTGATCGCCTTGCTCTCCAGTGGCCAGTTTGACGTCAAACCCATCATCGGCGGCGTCTGGCCCATCACTGACTGGCATGAAGCCTTTGAAAAAATGCACAAGGGCGAAGTCGTGAAGAGCGTGCTGCGGCCCGTGTGATTTTTTCCCCGCAGGATTTCTCGCTAGTTGTGGTCTTGGGGCACGTTTTCTCCTGCCCATGAAGACCCTTCTTTGCCTCTCCCTCCTCTCCACCGCCGCCTTCGCTGCGGATTACTCTCGCGTCATTTTTGCCGATGACTTTTCCAGCGATGGCTTCGGGCCTCGCTGGGGACACTACAAGAGCTCCAGTGTCGTCAAAGACGGCGTGCTGGTGGGTATCACCGCTCCGACTTCCGACCACAGTGCGGTGGACAACATCAAGTTCGACGGTGAAAAAGACCTCCAGGTGTCGGTGAAGTTCAAGTTCGTCAGCGACAAGGCCAAAAGCTTCAACGTCTGGTTCGATGACAAGAACTACAAAGGCTCCCATGCAGGTCACATCTGCCAGGCCACCATCAGCCCGACCAGCGTCAATCTGGCGGATGCTAAGACCGGGGGTTTTGATCTGACTGGCGGTCTGTATGATCGGAAGAAAGCCAATCAACTGACGGCGGATGAAAAGAAGATGCTGGCCAGCAAAGCCAAGCGCCTGCCCGTCAAACTGAGCCTCGAAGAATGGCACACCCTAGTCGTAGAAACCCAAGGTGATGAGCTGCTGGTGAGCATTGATGGCAAAGATGTCGGCAGCTTCAAATCGGAAGGGATTGCCCATGACACCAAGTCTCTGGTGAGCCTCACCACCAACCCCGTGGACGTTCATTACGACGACTTCAGCCTCAAGTCGGCTGCGAAGTAGTTGTCGTATTTCACATAGACTTTGACGTGGAGATTGGCGCCAAGCCTTCGTTACAATGGGCCAACCTCAAACCCGGCCAACCTTTCTCCATGTCACGTCTCGCCAATAAAGTCATTCTCGTCACCGGTAGCGCCACAGGCATCGGTAAGGCCATCGCCAAGCGCTGTGTCGCCGAAGGCGCCCAGGTAATCATCCATGGGCTTGAAGCCGATCTTGCCGCCAACGTTGTGGCTGAGCTCGGCTCCCACAAGGCGGTCGCCCACGTTGAAGATCTCACGGCCGAAGGTTGCCCTCAGCGACTGGTGGATCTGGCGGTGAAGACCTTCGGCAAGCTGGATGCCATCGTGAACAATGCCGCGATGGTTTCCCAAGGGAATATCCACGACACCGATGCTGCCTTCTTCATGAAGATGATCTCGGTGAATACCTTGGCTCCCTTTCTCCTCATCCAGGCAGCCCTGCCTGAGCTCACCAAGACCCGTGGGAACGTACTGAACATCGGCAGCGTCAATGCCTACAGTGGCGAGCCGAATCTGCTGCCCTACAGCATCTCCAAAGGGGGCCTCATGACCCTGACACGGAATCTCGGGGACACCCTGATGCGTGAAAACGGCGTGCGGGTGAATCAGATCAACCCCGGCTGGGTACTCACCGAAAACGAAGCCCAACGCAAACGCGAGCACGGCCTCAAAGAGGACTGGTATACCGACTTGCCCAAAGTCTATGCACCAGCAGGACGCATCCTCTGGCCCGAAGAGATCGCGGCCGCAGCCGTCTTTTGGCTGGCGGATGAAAGCGGTCCCATCAGCGGACAGGTGATGGACTTGGAACAGCATCCTTTCATCGGACGCAACCCCCCCAAGGATAGCTCGACCATCCCGACCAAATAAACCCGGATCACCTTGCTATGAAACGACTCACCACCTCTTGGCCGATTCTGGTGATGGCGTTCCTCGGGATCTGCACCATCGCTCTCGGTGCGCCCAAACCTAACATCCTTTTCATCCTGGCCGATGATCTGGGCTATGGCGATCTCGGGTGCTACGGCTGCCCCGATATCCGCACGCCTCATCTCGACCGACTGGCTCAAGAAGGCGTTCGCTTCACCCAGTTCTATGCCAATGGCTCGGTCTGTTCACCGACTCGTGCGGCCTTCATGAGTGGACGTTATCAGCAGCGCCTAGGTCTGGAGGATGCGGTGACGTATCAGGAATTTGGGCGGGGTCTTCCTGAGGATGGCGAGACCTTAGCAGATGCGCTAAAAGCAGCTGGCTATAACACCGGCCTCATTGGCAAATGGCATCTCGGTTACGATCTTGAGCGGCGGCCTCTGCAGCAGGGGTTCGATCACTTTTTCGGCTTCCTCGGCGGCAATCATCATTACTTCCAGCACATGGATCGCATTGGCGTTCCGGATCTTTGGTTAGGCAATGAAGCCATCGCACGTCAGGGCTACACCACCGACTTACTCACAGAGGATGCCAAGGCTTTTTTAGCGAAGCCTCGCGAGCAACCTTTCTTCCTTTATCTGGCCCATGCCGCCCCCCACTTTCCTTGGCAGGGACCGACGGACGAAAACAAGCTCGTCGAACCCAAGAAGCCTTCCTGGCAAGAGGGGGATCGGCAAACTTACATCGCCATGGTGGAGCGTCTGGACCACGGCATCGGCCAAGTGCTCGCCAAGCTCGACGAACTTGGTCTCCGGGAGAACACGCTCGTCGTTTTCTCCTCGGATAACGGCGGGCATACGTATTCCCGCAATGCGCCCATGCGTGACTTCAAAGGCACCATCTGGGAGGGAGGCGTGCGCGTCCCATGCATTGCGCGGTGGCCTGGTGTGATACCCGCAGGCACGACCTCCGCTCAGATGGGGATCACCATGGATTGGACCGCGACTTTTCGGCGTCTCGCCGGACTAGGACCTGACGCTCAGCATGAAGATGGTGTCGATGTGATGCCTTTTCTAACCCAGAAGGCTCCGTCTCAAACACGCACTCTGTTCTGGAGGCTGACCAACCGACGTCCTAAAAAACAAGTCGAGGAGGGACGCTCCGTCTGCCAAGGCCCCTGGAAGCTTATCGAGTATGCCACCGGCGAGCGTTACCTTTTCAATCTGACGGACGATGTGGGTGAGCAGCAGAACCTGATTCAGCATCACCCCGACCTCGTTCAGGAACTTCATCAAAAGCTGGACGCCTGGGAAAAAGACATCGCCGCTTCTACGCCTAACTAATTTTATCATTTTATTTGATTTATGCCTAAGCTCGCCGCCTTCCCCAAAGCCTTCATGCAAGCCCTCTGCAAGGAAGGCACGATGACTGTTTCCGAATGGATTCAACTCGCCTCGAAACTGGATATTCAGGGCCTGGAGTGGTATGCCGGATTTCTCGAAATGGCCGATGAGAAAAACTGGCCGCGTTTCCGCCAAGAGGTCGAAGACACGGGCAAAGTCATCCCGATGATGTGCTGCTCGCCAGACTTCACGCATCCCGATGCGGAGTTCCGAGAAAAGGAGATCGCCAAACAGAAGCGCTGGATTGATATGACGCAGGTATTGGGGGGCAGTTACTGCCGTGTGCTCAGTGGTCAGCGCCGCCCTGAACTGAGTGTAGATGAAGGCGTCAAACTCGCTGCCGATTCTATTCACGCTTGCCTGCCTTACGCGCAAGAGAGGGGCATCACGTTGATTCTAGAGAACCACTACAAAGACGATTTCTGGGAATACCCCGAGTTTGCTCAAAAGATGGATATCTTCTGCAAGTTGGTCGCTGCGGTGGATCATCCCAACTTCGGTGTGAATTACGATCCTTCCAATACCTACCTCGCCGGAGAGAATCCCATTGAGTTGCTCAAACGCGTCTCGCACCGCGTGGTCACGATGCATGCCAGCGATCGTTATTTGGCTGAAGGCACCATCGAAGATCTCCGCAAAGAGGAAGGCGGTGCTCTCGGTTATGCCAAACGACTCCGGCATGGTGAAATTGGCAAGGGCCTCAATGACTATGACGCCATCTTTACCGAACTGAAGAGTAAGGGCTTCGATAGCTGGATCAGCATCGAAGATGGAGTGGATGGTATGGATCAACTCGAGCGCAGCGTCGCTTTCCTGAAGCGTAAAATTGCCCAGCATTGGGGCTGATGCTCGGTTGAGACATTGCAAAAGTTGTTAAGCCGAGACCTCGCCCTTCGTTTTTCTCGGGTGCCTTCTCTTTGATCCTCGATTTTGTTATGAAAGCGCTGCTCCTGACCTTCACCCTTCTGGTGTGTTTGGCTTTTGCCGAAAAAAAACCGGTTTCCCTTCCTGCGGGAATTCGGATGGAACGGGACATCGCCTACATCGAAGGAGGTGATGAGGCGCAGAAGCTGGATCTCTACCTCCCTGAGAAAGCACCCGACAAACCCCTTCCACTGATCGTACACATCCATGGCGGTGGCTGGCGGGCAGGCAGCAAGTTTCCGTGTCCCATCTCCGTGATGGTTATGCGTGGTTATGCGGTGGCCAGTGTGGAGTATCGTTTCAGCCAGAAAGCGATTTTCCCGGCGCAAATTCAAGACTGCCAAGCGGCCATTCGCTGGCTAAGAGCCAACCGCGAAAAATACCATCTCGATCCCGAGCATGTGGGAGTGGTCGGAGGTTCAGCAGGCGGACACCTTTCCGCGTTGGTCGGCACTTCAGGTGGGAAGAAGGCTTTTACACCTATCGGGGCTAACGAAGCCGAAACCGATCGTGTCCAGGCCGTGTGTGACATCTATGGCCCGGCGGATTTCACCACCGTCGTGCAGCAGGCGGAAGCAGACTCGAATGTGAAGAACATCTTCCAGTTCAACACCCCGAGTGACCCCTACTCGTCACTCATCGGCACCCGGCTCGACGATCAACCCAAGAGCAAGGCCGTGAGTCCGATCCACTATGTCAGCCAAGACACGCCTCCTTTCCTCATTCTTCATGGCACACACGATGCTCTGGTGCCCTATGCGCAGAGTGAGCAACTGGCAGCAGCCTTGAAGGCGAAAGGTGTCGAAGTGTGGTTACAAAAGCTCCCCGGCTCTGGCCATGGCGGGCCAGCTTTTGTCAGACCTCAGGTGATGCTACTCATGCAGAACTTTTTCGATAAGTATCTGAAGGGCACAGACGTGAAGATTGAGCTCGTGCCGGAAGCTGAACTCGCGGTGGATCCGGAAAAGTAGATTCGCATTTAAACATCACTCGTTAGGCCTGTTTGCGGGCCAAGACGCCCCTCATCTTGACCTTCATGAAATCCCTGCTGCTCACTTTCAGCCTTTTCACTAGCTTCGTTCTCGCTGAGGACTGGGGCGCGTATCAAATCGTCTCCGCCAGTGCACCTGAGTTCGTTCTGGAAGCTGTTGGAGGGACTCAAGAGGGGGATGTCGTCTCCATTCAAAAACCTAATGGAGCGGCCAATCAAAAGTGGATTTTCGATCCCAAAGGTGATGGCTGGTATTGGGTGATGCCCGTCTTGACACCAACCCTGGCGCTTACCGTCGCCAATGCTGAAAAGAAGAACGGGGCGAAGGTCACCATCGAGAAGTACAACAAGTCTGATGCTCAACTCTGGTCCATCCAGAAGCATGACAATGGCTCCTACACGCTCACACCTAAACACGCCGCTGGCATGGGCTTGGATCACTTCGGTGGTAAGAAGGAAGCGGGGGCTAAAGTGGACCTCTGGACTTATCGGGAGAACGACACGCATCTCCAGTGGTTCATCCATCCTCTCGCGGGCACCGGCATTGTAGCTAAGACAGCGGAAGAGCCCGCAGGTTATCAGCCACCCGAGATCGCAACAGAAGCCATCAAGGAAGGCAGCATCAAAGAGTTCCGCTTTACCCAGAGCAAGGTATTCCCGGGCACTGTCCGCGATGTCACCGTCTTCATTCCGGCTCAGTACGATGCCAGTAAACCTGCCTGCGTGTATGTGAAAACCGACGGTTATAATCCCCGAGAAAAAGAGCTCATGGAAACGATGATCGCGACGGGAGAGATCCCTGTGACAGTGGGGGTTTTTGTCAGACCAGGGACACTCCCCTCTCCCGTCAAAGGCACTGTTGATCGGCGTAATCGTTGTTTTGAATACGATGCCGTGAATGATAACAACGTGCGCTTCTTCGATGAAGAATTGCTGCCCTTCGTGGCCCAGGAGTATCAGCTCAACCTCAGCACCAGCGGCAATGACCGCTGCATCTCCGGCGGCAGCAGCGGTGGCATTACGGCCTTCACCGCCGCATGGAATCGACCCGAAGCGTTTAGCCGTGTCTATGCCGCCAGCGGTAGTTGGGTGGCCTTCCGTGGAGGGCATGAGTTTCCCATCTTGGTGCGGAAATTTGAGGCCAAACCCATCCGCTCTTTCCTAACCACCGCCACGCATGACATGGAAAACGCGGCTGGCGATTGGTTCCTCACGGACCAGGAGATGGACAAGGCCCTGAAGTTCTCGGGCTATGATTACCAATTCCGCATCGTCGAGGGCAAGCATGTGGCTGGATACATGGATTACTGGCGCGAAGCCATGGCCTATCTTTGGAGAGACTGGCCAGCTCCTGTCAAAGCAGGCCCCAGTGCACCCCGTGCTCAGGAGATCCTCATCCCCGACGAGGGGTGGCAGCTCGCTGCCGAGGGCTTCAAAAGCACACGCGGCCCCTCCACCAATGCGCAGGGGGAAGTCTTCTTTGCCGATACAACCAACGATCAAATTCATCGCATCGATACCGAGGGCAAAGTCAGCGTCTTTGCCAAAGACACCGGCCATGCCCATTGTGTCACCGTGGGTCCCTACGGCACCCTCTACACCATCTCCGAGAAGTCAGCGCAACTCATGCGTTACGACATCGCCGGCAAGGCCAGCGTCGTGATGGAAGGTATCCAGGGTCACTCCATCTTTGCCCGGCCGGATGGCAGCCTTTACGTCACCAGTAATGACGATAGTAAACCGAACAACGGCGGCAGTGTTTGGCTCATCAAAGACGGCCAGAAAAAGCAGGTGGATGCAGGCATCAAGTTTGCCACCGGTCTGGCCAATCGCCCGGATCAATGGCTTCTCTCCGTCGCCGAAGGTCACTCCAAATGGATCTACAGCTATCAGATCAACGACGATGGCACCCTCACGCACAAAGAGCGTTTCTTTCATTTGCATGTAGCCGATTGGGATGATGACGCGGGTGCCGAGTCGGTGTGTTACTCTCAGGAAGGTCGGCAGTTTTCCGCCACCCGCAGCGGCATTCAAATCAGCGCCGATGATGGCCCCACGCAAATCATCCTGCCGGTCCCTGATCGCAGCCGCGTGACGGGTGTTGCCATCGGCGGCAAGAACAAAGACATCCTCTACGCCTTCTGCATGAACAAAATCTGGAAGCGCAAGATCCAGCAGCATGCCCTGGGAGCCTGGAGCCCTTGGACGAAGGTGAATCCGAATAGACTATAGCGAGTTCACTCTGCGTTTCACAAATGGATATCTAACATTCACCTCTCCTTGGAGATGCCTATTTGAAGGTCTCCGTTGGCTCCGTAGCTCACTGGGTAAGGTCTCGATATACCTGAGTCATTATCCCTCTTGTGAGTGAAAATTGCCACATCTCGGCCTTCCTTCAGGGGGAGGACTTTCATGATGTAATGACCCTTCGGGATAGCAACGTGGTTAAGATCTGCTTCCTGTGCCGTAGCTGTTAATTCTGGCAGGTGATAAACATAGTTTTCATGGCTGCGTTGACCCCGTACAGCTTCAGGTAATTGAGCGTGATGTGCTTGAGCCCACGCCGTGTCCAGCACACCGCCGAAGGAGAGATACCAGCGCCCCTCCCGCTGCCATAACTGGGGGGTTTCCATCCGCTCAAAACACTGCGGCCATGCCAGAATCCCTGCAGACTCCCACTGACGCAGATCTCGAGAACGCACCAGAGCGAGGCAACCACTCTGCGCCAAGGGTGTGTCCAAGACACGTGCACAAAGGACCATGTAAAACCAGCCCTCATGGACTTCAGGCAAGATGTAAGGATCACTGATGCCGATCCAGCGCTGGGATTTGCCTTGCCATGGTGATTCGAAGGGCGAGTCACCTTTTTCTGCAAAGGTGTCAATCAATGGAAAGAGCGGCTGAGGCTCTGTCTTCCAGTTCGTCAGGTCATCGCTGAGAGCCAAGCCCACGCCGTCTCCTGCGGTGCCACGCCCCGTGAAGAACATCCACCAACGTCCCTGATGTTTGATGATGCTGCCTGTCGCGATGTGGCGATCATTCCATGTGCCCGAGAGCGCTCCTAGAGCTGGGCCTTGATCCTGCCAATGCAAGAGATCACTGGAGGTGGCATGCCCGACGTGTTTGTAGAAGTCATTGTTTTTCCACCGTCGATCAAGGCCGACGGCTTTGGGCAATTGTAGATAAAAGGCGTGCCAGCGGCTACCATCATGCACGAACCAGTTGTCCCAACTCCACATGCCCACAGGTTGAAAAGCCGGTCGTGCATCCTCTGCTCCGAAACATGATTTCCACGAGATGCCACCCAAGAACGTAAGGTAGCCAGCCATGAGGAGTGATCGCATCATCTGGGTTAAAGGGAGCCTCGCGGGCAACTAGCGGACGGGATAAGGAGCCTTGTTGGAACGAAGTGCATCGACCTCTGCCAGCGCCACCTTGATCACCTCGGTGGTTTGCTTGCGCCGCGAGAAAGCGATCAGCAAATGCCCATCTTGCTCTACCACGTGCGGGTATTGGAAAGTTTCCACAGGTCCCACGCGCAAAGGTTGCTGGATCTTCGGATCTGCAGGCAACGTTTGTGGAATCGGTAAGGCTGCCATGCGGGTGAAGGTGACTCCATCCTCCGAGGTGGAGAGACAGAGAGGGTTACGCTGCTTGGGATTCGCGTTCGAGATCAAGACGTAATACCCCTGACTCGTGCGCAGGCCAAAGAACTTGCTGGTGGCATCGGGAAAGTTGGTTTTCTCCGGATTCGTCCAGGTACGGCCATGATCACTCGAAAGAGCGCGATAGAAACGAAAGGATCCACTGTTATCCCGAAAGAGCCCAAGCAAGCGACCATCAGGAAGTGACCACCAATCCGGCTCTTCGGGGCGAAAGCCATCCTCGCTTTGGTAAGCCACGAGAGGCACGGCTTTCCAATCCAAAGGCGAAGTCACGCCTCCAAACATCATGGACACCTTACGCTCATGATCTCGCCTCAGCATGCCATACTCTCCGTTAGGCATTTTTTGAGGAGGAAAGTTATTGATGGCGTCTTCCATCATGACTCCCAGCTCTTTCCACGTTTGAGTTTGAGGCTGCCATTCCCACGCCATCAACTTCAGGCTTTTGCCGAAAAAGTGCACTCGCCCACGATCATCGAAAGCCTCATCATGGCTTGCGATGGCGATCAATTTTCCCTCCCTGACCCATAATCCGCGAGCGATGTAGCGAAAGCCTTTCTGAGGAGATGACGGCATCAAGATGTGATCGTCACTCCACTGAAGACCATCCGGACTCGTGGCAAAGCGTACATGCTGAGTGGGATTGTCCTCGATGACGGGTCCATGACTCCAGATGCACCAGTATTTCCCCTCATGATAAGCCAAGTAGTTATGCAGCCGGAACTTCCATTGGGCATCGCCATGCGTTACCAAGCCATGATCTCCCTTGAGAACCGGTAGCTTCTGAAAGTCAATCCGATCTGGGTCTTGGCCAACGCCTGGCAGATCGAGCATGGGCGGGAGATCGGCAGCATGGTTCACACCGACTGCGAGGAGAACTGTAGCCAGGTAAAGGAATGATTTCATAGGCATCAGGCATTGCCGAGACGATTACAAAACACCCATTTGCTCACCGGCTAGCAGTGATCAAACGGGTTTCCGGCAAGGATGTTTCGAGCGGTGAAGGCTTAACTCGCTTTCACCTCGCCACAGAGGGAGACATGAACGCCGAGTTCGGCCATGGCGGCGGCCTTGATGCGAGCCGCACGGTGGGCTTGCTTGGCGTTCGGTGTATAGACGACCTGGATATGGTTGGACTTATGTCGCGCCATCATCTGATCCCGGCTCACACCCTTGAGCACCGCGTGCATGATCGGCCATTGCGGCGTGGTTTCCTGCCAGCGGCGCTCGGTTTCCGCTTCAGGCAGCTTCACCACCTCCGCCACACCGATGTCGCAATGCAAGACCCCATCCATCACGAAGACACGACTCCACACAATGTGTCCGGGTTTGCTAACTCCCTTCAAAGTACCTCCACCCAGGCGGAAATACATGGAGGGCTGTCGTTCCGTGCTCGCCCCCTTCCAACCACCGATGAAATGAGCGGGCGGCGCAGCACCGCTGATGAGCAGCACCCAGACATAGTCATCGCCGTATTGTTGGCCCCAGCGCAGATCATGAAGGGTGTTTTCCGGCGTAAAGCCCAACTCTCGCCACAGACGATAGGTCACAAGGCCATCCAGCCCAGCGCACTCGTCCACCTCATTGAAGTGCGGCAGGGCCTCTCCTTCAAACAAGATTCGTTTATCATCCGCACTGCGCACCGGGGGACGGTCAACGTTGTTGAGCATACCTTCCACCAGATCACTGGCCGGGGTGAGATCCTTCAATCCCTGCTGATATTGGATACCGATGGCATCACAGCCAAACTCATCCGCCAAACGAACTGCAGCGATGTACATTTTACATTGCAGGAGGATTTGCGGCTCCGTCAGCTCCATCGCATCATTTTGACCTAACTGCATTTGCAGTCCCTTTTTCTTCAACCAGGCATAGACTTCGGCGGCATCCCCATCGCTCACCGTCTGCATGGCTGCGAACAAAGTGGATTGGCTGAGGCGTTCTTTAAAGCAGCCCGCCGCGTGGAAGAGGTCATCAGGAATGATGGCATTGAACATGCCCATGCATCCTTCATCGAAGACCCCCAGAATGGCTTTGTTCTGGCGAAAACGGCGACCAAAATCACGGCCCACTTGCTCTTCATCCGCAGGCAGCTTGAGAAGCGACAACGGACGCACATGAGACTGATCATGCGTCACCGTGCCGGTGGTCAGCCATTCCTTGAGTCCATTTTTGAAAAACGTATCCGTGAAAGTTTCGCTCCAAAGCGTGGAGTAACGCACCCCCGCCTTGGTGAGGGAGGCGTTCAAGTTGAGCAATCCGACGAGGCCAGGCCATTGGCCGCTCCAGTTAGCGACGGTGAGGATCGGTCCCCGATGCGTGGTCAGCCCTGCTAAAACGTGATGGGAATACTGCCATACTGCCTCAGCCACAATCAGCGGCGCATCTGGATCGATGTTGCGGAAAACCTCAATTCCTTCACGCTGGCTGGCGATGAAACCGTGTTTTTTCTTGGCATCGTAGGGATGCGCACGTTTGATCTCATAACCTTCGGCCTTGAGCGCTTTAGCCAACGCATCCTCCATGGCTTTTTGGGCGGGCCAGCAGGTTTGGTTGGCAGAGAGGCGGAGGTCACCGCTGGCGACGAGCTGAATGAATCGGCGGGTTGGCATGGTTGGCTGAGCTTGTCTCAAAGCCAGTTCCAGAGGCAATTCCTCCCTGCTGCTCATTCTTGCCGGAGGATTGACGATTCTTGATTCATCCGTTTTCCTGACAACCTGCCAGCATTGAGTAAGTTGACGCTCTCTTCAGGGCGGGTGAGTATACTAGTCCATGCCTCACCGCCTGAAAGACACTGTGGTTTTGATCCACGGACTAGGACGGACACCGCGTAGCCTGATGCCGGTTCGGTTCTGGTTGTGGAAAGCTGGGTATCGTGTGGTCAGTGTGGGTTATCCCTCCCGTCGGATGTCGATCCAGAGTGCGGTGGAAAAACGTCTCCAGCCCGTCTTGGACCGACTCCAACTTCGTCCAGGAGAGCGGGTTCATTTCGTCACCCATTCCCTTGGCGGGATTCTTTTCCGCCAATGGGCCGTTTCCAGGGATCGTCGTTTCCCTCTGGGTCGGACGGTCATGCTCGGGCCACCGAATCAAGGCAGTGAGGTGCTGGAAAGGCTGGCTCACTATCGTTGGCCGCGCTGGCTGCTGGGTCCGGTCGTTGACGAACTCGGGGTGGATGAAAACAGCACGCCCCGCCAACTGGGTGTCGTGCCACCGGGCACAGGAGTGATCATGGGCAATAAACCCGTGATTCCGTTCTTCCGGGAAATCCTGGGACCCGAGTCTGACGGCATCGTAACGGTTTCAGGCGGGTGGGTAGAGGGACAGGCGGACTTTATGGTCACTCCCGCAGATCACACCTTCATGATGTGGCGACCCACAGTGCTCCGGGCGGTGGAACGCTTTCTCAAAGACGGCTGTTTTCTACCCCACAAGACGTGGGAACCGGACGACACCCTGCTCTCCGTCTCCTCTTAGCATCTATAGGAGAAAGCTTCTTAGATTATAAGGATGACGTCAGACCGTTCTTTGTGTATGAACTGAGCAGAATGTTTTGTCGCCAGATTCTTTCTCTCGCATTGCTGGCCCTAGTGAGTTGCGCCTCGCGGCCACCTGCTTATCGCGAACAGGGCTGGGCCTCCTACGTGGCTGATCACTACACTGGCCGCCCGACTTCCTCCGGTGAACTTTACCACCCGCAGGCTTACACTGCGGCCCACACCAGTCTGCCATTCGGCACCGTGGTCACGGTGAAAAACATCATGAATGGCCGGAAGGTCAACGTCACGATCAACGACCGCTTCCCTTATTACCCTGGGCGGATCATTAATCTCTCCAGCGTCGCCGCTCAGTACATCGGCATCCCTTACATGCAGATGGGACAGGTCGAAGTCACAGCGAAGACTGTGGCGGGCGGTGCCTATGGCACCCCCCATCAGGCAGCTCCGGCTTATGGAGGCGGCTATTCTCCTCAACCCACCTACCAGCCCCAGCCTGCTTATGGCGGCGGGTATACCCCTCAGCCGACTCAGAGTTATCCCAGCTACACCCCGCAGAACGGAGGCGGCTATCAAGTGCAACAGCCCGCAGCGGGGGCTCCCAATGCCCCTGCCTTCAATGGGGCCGGTGCCCCACCTCCCGGATTACGGACGTTCTAATCGGAGCCAGGTCTTCGCCTGACTGGCAAGTCCGCAGCTTGTGAAAACTTTCACAAACGGGTTGCCGGGGGGGTTGCCGGGGCGTATTTCTTGGGCGTTCCACCCTTTTTCCCACTCTAGCTATGGTCGTCCCTGCTGAAACTCACGCCGCTTACGATTCGAAAATCGAGGGCAACGTCGTCTTCACTAAGCTGGACGCGGCAATCAACTGGATGCGCAAAAATTCCCTCTGGCCGATGCCGATGGGTCTGGCCTGCTGCGCGATCGAAATGATGGCCGCCGCTTGCAGCCGGTATGACCTCTCCCGCTTCGGCGCTGAAGTGATGCGTTTCTCCCCTCGTCAGGCCGATGTCATGATCGTGGCTGGCACTGTGACCTACAAGATGGCTCTCGCCGTGAAGCGTATCTGGGACCAGATGCCCGAGCCCAAGTGGTGCATCGCCATGGGTGCCTGCGCCTCCAGCGGTGGCATGTATCGCAGCTATGCCGTGCTTCAGGGCATCGATAACCTCATCCCGGTGGACATCTATATCTCTGGCTGCCCTCCACGCCCTGAGGCACTGCTGGAAGGCCTGATGCGCCTTCAGCGCAAGATCGAAAACGAAGAATCCACCGCCGCACAGAAGCGCGAGTTCATCAACGAACTGGAATTGTCCTGATTCCTACCGCTACCGCCGTCTTCCCTTTTTCAGGTCTAGCCCCCCTTCCCTTTCTCATGAACGCCGCACAAATGGTTTCAGCTCTGAAAGACAAATTCGGTCCAGCCGTCCTCGGCACGGTCGAATTTCGTGGTGAGCACACCGTCCAGGTCACTTTGGAGAGTGCTAAAAAGCTGCTGAAATACTGCCGCGACGAGTTGAACTTCGACTATCTCGTAGATATCTCCAGCCTGGATCATATGGGTCAGGAGCCTCGCTTCGAGATGGTCTATGAGCTCTACGGCTACGGACATCTCCAACACCTGCGCGTGAAAGCCCAGATCCCGGATGGCGAAGAGGACAACGTGCCGACCGTGAGCGACATCTGGGCCACAGCCGATTGGCATGAGCGGGAGGTCTATGACATGATGGGCATCAAGTTCGCAGGTCACCCCGACCTGCGCCGTATCCTCATGTGGGAAGGCTACCCCTACTTCCCCCTGCGCAAGGAATTCCCTCTGGCCGGCAAGCCGAGCGATATGCCTGAGGTGGCTTTCACGGGCATCGCCCCGATGGCCGACGGGCCCTTCGTCACCAGCGCCGGAGCCGATGACACCATCGCCGCTGAGCCTCGGTCACGCCGAGCGATTGATTGATTTGGGGAAGCTTGAAGTCGTCATAGGCAAGCTTTGCTCCTAAACTGTGATCAGGTGAAAGGACTGCCGTAAAAAGCGACTCTTCACGAAGGGTTTCATCCCTTGCTGACGTATTAGTGCGCTCTCACTTATGCGCACTCTTGCGATCACGTCCCTCCTGGCTGCCCTGGCTCTATCCGCCAGTGCAGAAATCAAGCTGCCCGCCATCATTGGCGATAACATGGTGCTTCAGCAGAAGCAGGCCAATCCCCTCTGGGGCTGGGATACACCCGGCACGGATGTGACGGTGAAATTTGCTGGCCAGACCAAGACCGCCAAAGCCGGTGCGGATGGCAAGTGGACGGTGACGCTGGACCCCGTGCCTGCCAATGCCCAGCCTGCTACCATTTCCATCCAAGGCAGCAATGCCCGCGAGATCAAAAACGTGCTCGTGGGTGAAGTCTGGATCTGCTCGGGCCAATCCAACATGCAGTGGAATGTGGGCAGCACCTGGGACGCCGATCTGGAGATCGCCATGGCTAAGTTTCCCAACATCCGTCTGATCTCAGTCCCCCAAGTCGGCACCCAGGAGCCTCAAAAAGATTTCAAAGGCGAGTGGAAAGAGTGCTCCCCTGAGACCGTCGGCCCCTTCAGTGCCGTGGGTTACTTTTACGGTCGCACATTGCATAAGATGTTGGACGTGCCTGTGGGGCTAATCAACAACGCTTGGGGTGGCAGCGCTGCCGAGGCGTGGGTTCGGCGGGATGTGCTGGAGAAGGACGCCCGATTCAAAGGCCTGATGGATGGATGGGTTCAGCGCGAAAAGGACCTCGTCAGTGAGAAGGCCAAACAGGACTACGACAAAGCCATGGCGGCCTGGACCAACCAGAAAGACGAAGCCGCTAGAGCGAAGCAACCCTTCGCGACACGTGCTCCCCAGAGCCCACAACAAACCCTCAGCGGTAATGCCCGCCCCGCAAACATCTACAACGGTGTACTCCTCCCCACCATCGGTTACGGCATCAAAGGAGCCATCTGGTATCAAGGTGAATCCAACGCCGGCCGCGCCTATGAATACGGTTATCTTTTCCCGCTCATGATCCAACACTGGCGCACCGAATGGAAGCAGGGTGACTTCCCTTTCTACTGGGTGCAGTTGGCCGACTTCATGCCTGAAACGCCCACTCCTGTCGAGAGCCCCTGGGCTGAGCTTCGTGAAAGCCAGACTAAGACTCAATTCGCGATCAAGAATGGTGGTCAAGCCGTCATCATCGACCTCGGTGAAACCAATGACATCCACCCCCGCAACAAGCGCGATGTGGCTGAGCGCCTCGCCCGCTGGGCACTCGTGAAAGACTACGGTCTGAAGCTGCCCTATCGCAGCCCTGAATACCAATCCCTCGCCATCAACGGTAACAAAGCCATCGTCACCCTGGACACCTTCGGCTCCACTCTGCGCACCGTGGACGTGACCGAAGTGAAGGGCTTTGCCATCTGTGGTGAAGATCAGAAGTGGGTCTGGGCCACCGCCAAGATCATCGGCAAAGACACGGTCGAAGTCAGCGCACCAGAGGTGGCTAAACCTGTCGCCGTCCGCTATGCCTGGGCCAACAACCCCGTGTGCAATCTCTACACCACCGACGGTCTGCCTGTTACCCCTTTCCGCTCGGACGACTTCCCGATGTCCACCAAGCCAAAGCCGTAATCCCAAAGAGGCTCGAGAAATCAACACTCACCGACCCCTGCCCCATTTCGAATGTGGCAGGGGTTTTTTGTGATTGGAACCCAGAGCTGGGAGACACAAGCATCCTTCGCCGACATCAACGCGACTCGATATCGGAGTATCAACGCGAAAACACCACCTTGCCGCCCAACCAGGTTTTCAACACCTGAGTCTGCGGTAGATCATCAAGGGGGCAATCCAGCGGATCACGATCGACGAGGATCAAATCGGCGAGCTTGCCTTTCTCGATGGAGCCGGTGTCTTTTTCCAGCTTCAGCAGGTAGGCGTTGTTCGTGGTGTAAAGGCGAAGGGCTTCCTCACGCGTGATGGCGTTTTCTGCATGCACGGGCTCATTGAGTTTGCCAGCCTTACGCGTGATGGCGGTCCACATGCCCAGCCAGGGATTGTAAGGGTTCACACTGCGAAAAGAGCCGATCTTCTGCATGTGATCGCTGCCACCGCCAACGATGACTTTTTGATCAAAACACGCCCGGAGAGGTTGGAAGATCTTCATGCGCTCTTGCCCGAAATGGCCCGTCAAGGTGAGGCCATCCATGTGCAGCCAAATGGGCTGGAGATCGATGCACACCCCCAGCCGTGCGGCTTTGGCGATGGACTCGGGCTGCATGAAGTTGCAGTGGGTGATGGAGCTGCGCGCATCACGCACGGAGTGGGTCTTATTGACCTCCTCATAGGTATCCACCAGCAGCTTCACCGCCGCGTCTCCCACGGAGTGAGCGGTGAATTGCAAGCCTGATGCGGTGACCATCTCCACCAATTGCTTCAGCCGATCTGCGGAGATCTTCTGCACACCGCGATACTCCGGATCGCTGATGCCATAGGCTTCACTTATGCCCCAGGGCTCGGTCATGAAGGAACTGCCCGTGAGCATGCCTCCATCCAGATAAACCTTGGTGCCGATGATTTGTAGATCCGTGCTGGGTTGGGTCAAGGGACTGGCGACTACTTCTTCGATGGCCTTCTGGGTGGCGGGCCAGAGGCTCATCGCCGGGATGCTCATCGAGACACGCATGCGCACGCTGAGATCTCCGTTCTGATGCAGTTTCTCATACAGCGCCGTTTGCCCAAAGCTGCAATCCCGATCCGCAACGGTCGTCAGGCCAACACTGTTGTAATCCCGAAACAAGGCTTGCGTGCGCTCATAACGATCTGCCTCCGTGGGAGAACGGGTCACGGCCTTCGCCGCAATCTTGGGGCTGAAGCTGCGAAGCAAACCGGTGGGTTCACCCTTGGCGTCGCTCTCCACCCGGGCCGGGCTCTCTTTGGGCAGTTGGTAGTTCCGATCAATGCCTGCGAGCTTTAAAGCCAGACTATTGAGCATGGCATCAGGACCCGTGGAAAAGACCACAGGATTCTCAGGAGCCACCAAATCGAGTTCGGCTCGTGTCGGATAGCGCTTCTCTTCCAGTCGTGTGATGAAGACCTGCCGCAGGCTGATGAGATCCCCCGGTTTTGACGCTTTCACACGAGAGGTGAGGTAAGCCAGTACATCGGCAATGGTTTCCATCGTCGGGATTTCGTGATCGAACTCGATCATGGCAGCGGAGCCTGGATGCACATGAGAGTCCATAAGCCCAGGCATCAGCGTCTTTCCCTTTAGGTCCAACAACTCCGTTCTTTCGCCTTTCAGGCCCAGCACGCTGTCATTATCACCCACGGCGATGATACGGCCTCCTTCCACAGCGACGGCTTCGCTGAAGCTCAAGGCCTCATCCATCGTAACGATTCGACCGTGGTGAAGAATCAAATCGGGGGCCGCCAGAGCCGCTTCAGAAAGGAGACCGAGGGAGAGGCAAAGAGCCGTTGCTATGCGCATGCACTAACAACGCGAACCAGACGACACTTTTTATGCTCATAACTGAGCACTTGATCACCAGTCCAATCCCTTCGTAGTCTCTTGCCTCTCATGAAAAAGCACCTTCTGCTTCCTCTTTTCAGCCTCGCTTCGGTTTTAGCGGCTGAGCCCGCCCCTGACTTTCAGGGTGGCATTGAGCGTCTGGACCCGGCTATCGATCAACTCCTGGCCCCAGACGCCAAGATCGAGGTCCTGGCTTCTGGGTTCAATTGGTCCGAAGGTCCGGTTTGGAAAGACGGACAAATCCTGTTTTCGGATGTGCCGGAAAATACCGTATTCGGTTGGAAGGAGGGTGATAAGAACGCCTTCATCAGCCTGAGACCCAGCGGCAGCTTGGATGGCACGGGCCAAGGTTCCAATGGCCTAGCCCTGGATGCGCAGGGAAATCTCATTCTGACTCAACAAGGAGAACGCCGCATCGCTCGTCTCGAAAAAGATGGCAGCTTTACCACCTTGGCCGATCAGTATAACGGTAAGCGTTTCAATAGCCCCAACGATCTCGTCATTGCCAGGAGCGGTCAGATCTTCTTCACCGATCCTCCCTACGGCATGAAAAAAGGCGTGGAGCAGGACGCCCCTTATCATGGAATCTATCGTGTGGACACGGATGGCAAAGTCAGCCTGATCATCGACGACATACGCTGGCCCAACGGCATTGCCCTGAGCCCAGATGAAAAGATCCTCTACCTCGCGATCTCCGACAAAGAGGCAGCGCGGGTGATGGCTTATGACCTGCAAGCGGATGGCAGCGTCCAAAACGGTCGCGTGATCTTTAATGCCCAGGCGCTGAAATCTGCGGAGCGCAAAGGCAGTTGCGACGGCATGAAAGTGGATACGCAAGGGAACATCTGGACCACGGGCCCGGGCGGCGTCTTGATTCTCAGCCCTCAGGGCAAGCATATGGGCACCATTCTCACCGGCCAAAATACGGGCAACTGCGCCTGGGGTGGTCCCGAAAAAGACACGATGTACATCACGGCGGACATGTTCTTGCTAAGGGTGAAGACTCGAATCCAAGGATACTGACCCCCCTTTTTGCCCATACGAACCACCGTCACCATAGCGCTGCTGATCTTGACGGTGGTTTTTTCATGGAGCCGTGAGGTGCAATCCCACGGCCTGCTGTTTGAGCGTTGGCTGCGGGAGAGCTTCTTTGGTGGTTATCATCCCCAGGCTTACACCCAGAAGTGGGACATTCCCGCTGAGGCCAATTTGAATCACAGCAAGATCCCAGTAAACCCGAAGGCTGTGAAATACGGTTCCCCGATCGGCCTCGGGGATGCCATCCGGCCGTTCGAGATCGAAGAGCCGTTTCTTCTCACCGTCGGCTGTTGGCAGCAGGTGAATGAAAGCGAAAAACGCCGGGTGAATGCCCAAGTCGTCAGGATCGAGCCTTCACAAGGGCGCAAGCTCTGGGGCGACATCACCCTCGCTGATTTGGAGCGCTTGCTGACCGTGATCGAGAACAAGCTCCTGACTTAGGAAGAAGCGCGGAGACAGGTGCAGGCCCTCAAAGCTCAGCCGCCTTTCACGACCTCGATCATTGAGTTGAACCCAAAATCGACCGCAGCCAAAGACGCCTACATGCATCCTGCGTTTCACGGATTTCTTCGATCATCTTTTCCAGCGGCTGATCGCAGTCTGCAAGTCCAGCCCATGATTTTCGGTGTGTCTTTACCTCAATCGTTCGATTCAGCCCCGCGAGCTCAACCCTGATTCATTCAGCCATCAGTGTGGGATGAGGGGCGGGATCAACCCTGCCGCCCAGGAAATACTTTGGAGACACTTTTAGGCTCGATTGTGCTCAAGTGCCCCCAGATCTGTAAGCACCTGCATAGGCTTGGCGTAGCTCGCACCTGCCTGTGAAGTTTTCCCCCTACCTCTATGCGCTTTTGTTTGTGTCGGCTCATTCATCCGCAACGGCGGAGCTGTCGTTTGAGAAAGACGTCCGCCCGATTCTGAAGGCGCACTGCTTTCACTGTCACGGTGAAGACGGGCACGCCAAAGGTGACCTGGATGTGCGGTTGAAACACTTCCTCGAAAAAGGCGGGGAATCCGGTCCCTCCATCGTGCCGGGCAAGCCACACGAAAGCCTGCTGCTGGAAGTGGTGAAAAACGGTGAGATGCCCAAGGCTGACAAAAAGCTCAAGCCTGAAGAGATCACAGTCATCGAACAATGGATCACTCAGGGTGCCAAAACGTTGCGGCCTGAGCCGGAGAAAATCACGGGGCCTGTGATTACGGAAGAAGAACGCGCCTGGTGGTCGTTCCAGCCTATTCAGCGGCCCAAGGTGCCTGTCGTCAAAACGGCTCGTAATGCGGTGGATGCTTTCGTGCGTGAGACCTTAGCCAAAACCAAGCTATCCCCTTCCCCGGAAGCTGACCGTGCCACTCTCATCCGGCGGGCTTACTTCGATCTCATCGGACTACCGCCCACCGATGCTCAAGTGCAGGCCTTCGTGGCCGATGCACGTCCTGATGCCTACGAACGTCTGATTGATGATCTACTACGCTCTCCGCAATACGGTGAACGCTGGGGACGCCATTGGTTGGATGTGGTGGGTTATGCCGATAGCGAGGGCTACAATGACACGGATACACCCCGCGACACCGCCTGGCGTTATCGCGACTATGTCATCCGTGCCTTCAATGCTGATAAGCCGTTTGACCAATTCATCCGCGAGCAGCTCGCTGGGGACGAAATGATCCCCATGCCTCCCAAGGACCTGACCGCGGCACAGAAGGATTTGCTCACCGCCACGGGTTACCTGCGCATGGCACCGGATGGCACCGGTTCGCGCAACGATGATGCAGAACTGGCCAAGAACGTGGTGCTCACGGAAACGGTGAAAATCGTTTCAAGCTCATTGTTAGGCATGACCGTGGGCTGTGCCGAATGCCACGACCATCGTTACGATCCCATCCCGCAGGTGGATTTTTATAAGTTGCGTGCGCTTTTCGAGCCCGGCATGGATTGGAAGAAATGGCGGGCGCCGGCCTTGCGCGAAATCTCTCTGCTGACCGAGAAGGAAAAGGCTTACGCCGCTGAGCTGGAGAAAGAAGCCAAGGTTATCGAAGCCGAGCTTCAACCCAAATTGGATGAACTGCGTGACTGGGTTTTTCAGCAGGAGCTTCTCAAGATTCCTGAACCGAAACGCGACTACGCCCGCACGGCGGGTCTGCTCTGGCAGAAAGACAAAAAGCAACTCAGTGCCGAACAGGCCGAATACCTGGAAAACAACCCTTTTCTAAAGGTGGGCAACAGCACTGGACCGTTGAATCTCTACCTAGCTAACTACAAACGCGACAAAGAACTGGCCGACATGCAGGCAGCTGTCGCGGCGCGTGCCAAGGCTGTGCGTGACCGCAAGCCGAAGAATGAAACGGTGCGTGCCTTTGCTGAACCGATCGCCTATGGCAACAAGAGCCTGGTGCCTGCCACGCTGGTGTTCATGCGCGGCAATATGAACTCTCCAGGAGCCGCAGTAAATCCAGGGGACCTGACGCTTTTGAATCCGGAACACCCAGTCGAGTTTGCATCGGATGACAAGGTGCTGCCAACTACGGGACGACGATTGGCGTTTGCCAAGCATTTGACCGATGGAAAACATCCTTTGTTAGCGCGTGTGTTGGTCAATCGCTTCTGGTTGCACCACTTTGGTCGAGGTCTGGTTAACACCCCCGGAGACTTTGGCACTCAGGGAGAGAAACCCAGCCATCCCGCATTGCTTGACTGGCTGGCCGCAGAGTTCATGGAAAGCGGCTGGAGCCTGAAGCATCTGCATCGCCTGATGATGACCAGCGCGACCTATCGCCAAAGCTCCGCCAAGCGCCCTGATGCAGAACGGGTGGATGCGGCGAATGCTCTCTACTGGCGCATGAATGTGCGCCGCCTCGAGGCCGAGACCTTGCGCGACACCATTCTGGCCACCACCCACCAGCTCAACCTGACTCCGTATGGTCCGCCGGTGCCCATTTATGAGGATGCCAATGCCCAAGTTGTGGTGGGTATGGAGAAACCCATGGGGGCAAACCAGGAAAACCGCCGCAGCATCTATGTGACGCAACGCCGCAGCACGCCTGTGTATCAGCTCGCGGCTTTCGACGCGCCGCAAATGGAGCCTAACTGTGAGTTGCGCAACGTCAGCACCGTAGCTCCCCAGTCCTTGCTGATGATGAACAGCGCGTTCCTCGTCGCGCAATCCCGTGAATTTGCCCAGGTCGTGCAGAAACATGCAGGTGTTAAGACCGATGCTCGCACTCAAGCCGCCACAGCTTGGCGCTTGGCCTATGGCACCACACCCACCGCCGCAGATGTGAGCGAACTGGAAAACTACTTGGCCGAGCAAACCGCCATCCTCTCCAGCCGTCCTCTCAAGAAGGGGGACACTCCGCCTGCCGATAACGCCCTGGCCAGCCTGTGCCAAGTCTTATTGAGCTCGAACCGCTTCATGTATGTGGATTGATCCTCACTGCCCCTGCATTCCTTGACCCGTCTTCCTGCCATGTCCACCTGCCTATCACGCCGTCACTTTCTGGGCACGAGTGCTTTCAATCTCGGTTCCCTGGGTTTGCTTTCCTTGCTCCAGCAAGATGGCCTGATCGGAGCCGAAGCTCCCGAAAAGCCGCTGCTGGATCGGGTGACCTATGACAACCTGCCGAAGAAGCCGCATCACGAACCGAAGGCCAAGGCGATGATCTCGCTCTTCATGGGCGGCGGTCCCAGTCACATCGACATGTTTGATCCCAAGCCCCTGCTGAATAAGTGGGACGGCAAAATCTTCCCCGGCGGCGAAATCAAATTCGACAATGCGGGCGGTGCGACCAAGACGGTGATGGGCAGCCCGTTCAAGTTCAGTCGTCATGGCGATTCGGGCATGGAACTCTCGGAGCTCATCCCACACACCGCTACTCTAGCGGATGATATCTGTCTGGTGCGCAGCATGAACCTGACAGGCATCCGCAACCACGTCGCCGGCATGAAGGCGCTGGATACGGGTAGCGGCATCAGTGGTCGTCCCGCGCTAGGTAGCTGGCTCAGTTACGGCTTGGGTAGCGTTTCGCAGAATCTACCCGCTTTTGTCTCCCTGGTGGTGGGAAAAAACCCGCCCGGCTCACCTTACTGGGCCAGTGGTTTGTTGCCCTCGGTTTACCAAGGCACCCATGTACGTGAGCAGCAGCCTCGCATCATGAATCTGGACGCCCCTGACTACCTGAAAGGAGCCGCCCAGGAAAAGCAGCTTTCGCTTCTCGAAAAACTCAATGGAAGGCATCTCTTGGAGCATCCCGGTGAGCTGGACCTGCAAGCCCGCATCGCCAGTTATCAACTGGCCGCCCGCATGCAGACAGCAGCTAGCGATGCCCTGGACCTGAGCGGTGAAACGGAGGCCACCAAGGCCCTCTATGGGCTCAACGATGATCGCACCCGCCGTCTCGCCGAGGCCTGCATCATTGCCCGCCGTCTGGTGGAGCGCGGGGTTCGGTTTGTGCAGATCTGGGACTACTCCTGGGACATGCACGAAAACATTAACGAGGCCCTGGTGCGCCGCTGCGGCAACAATGACCAACCAAGTGCGGCTCTGGTGAAGGATCTGAAATCACGTGGCATGCTGGATAGCACGTTGGTCTTCTGGGGAGGTGAAATGGGCCGCCTGCCCGTGATTCAAGGGCGTGGCAATGCCAAGCCTGGTCGCGATCACAACACCGACGGCTTCAGCATCTGGATGGCTGGGGGCGGGGTGAAAGCCGGGCACGTGCATGGGGCCACCGACGACTGGGGCTTGAATGCCGTGGATCAAGTGGTGCATCATTACGATTACCTCGCCACGGTGCTGCATCTGTTTGGCCTGGACGCCAACCGCCTCACCTACAAGCGCAACGGTCGTGCTGAAACCATTCTGAATGGTCAGCCTGGGCAGGTGGTGAAAGGGATCTTGGCGTAGATGAGTCTCTGGCCTTAGAAAGTGATGTGGGCACTCCTGCCCGCAGTCGCAGGTCTTGAGAGCTTTTGTGTCGGAATACCGCATCCATTCTATCGAAGTACAGGCCCTTCGATCATTCACCTCGTAGCGATGTCTTGTGACGTGCGGGCAAGAGTGCCCACATCACTTCTCCAACACCAGCACCCGGAAAGACCGGCCCATGAACGCCGGATGTGTCAGGGATTGGAACTGCCTGAGCAAAGCCTGCGTCGAGCCATCTCGACGCCCCTCCAAACTCGCCAGCACAGGCATGGCGAGCTTCCCCAGGAAACGCCCTTGTAACTCGTAGCTCCGGACTTTCAGCGACGCGGCTTCGGCAGTCTCGATCAGGCGGGTGAAATTGATGTGCGTGGTCAGGTCGCATTCGCCCAGATTTTCCAGGACTCGGTCATCGGTCTGATGCTGGGCGTAGCGGCGCAGCGTGCCGGTGCTGCGCGTCGGTGAATACAGTTCGAAGTCATCCAGGCCGTAATCGGCGATGTAAATCTGCCCATGAAAGGGCACCTTGATCAGCTCTTGCATCCAGGCCAGAGCCGCGAGGTTCACCTCGGTGGTGTAGCCTTCGGGCAAGTCCGTCGGCAAGCGAGCGAGTTCACTCTCCAACTCCGAGGAAGATAGCGCCGCGGGCGTGAAGGTCAGCTCGCCTCGGTCAGCCGCCACATACAATTCGTGCCAAACCTGACCATTCCACCGCACGAGATGGACAGGCATGGCATCAGGCAATTCATTGCACAAAAACAGGGCTGGCATGGCCGGAAGCTCAGCCAGAGAAGACACCCATTTCACCCGCTCACCGAATCGTTCAAGCCGTTGGCGCTGAACGACCTCGTAACGGGGATTGGGCTCGACAATGAGGTAACGTAGCCCCTTCGTTCCCTGTCTACCCAGGAGTTCCTCGCAGATATCCTCGGCGAGTTGGCCATCATGCGCGGCTTGCTCGATGACTGCAAATTCTCCCGGACTCCCCTGCTCTTTCCATCCCTGAAGCGCCAACTCAGCGAGCAGCCGCCCATACAATGGCCCGACACTGACCGCCGTGTAGAAGTCTCCGCTACGCCCGATGCGGCGCGGGCCAGGGCCATAGTAGCCATGTTGAGGATGATACAGCGCCTTCTCCATCACCTGAGCAAAGGTCAGCCTGCCCTCCTGAGAGTTGGCAAGATCATCGTGCAGAATGCGCATTAGTTCAGTCATGGGAAACAAGTGGCGTAGGGGCGTTGCTGCCGTTAGAGTAGCCGCCCCTGCATTCAAGGGCATCTCCTCATGTTCGGCAAAGATTTGGAAACTCAACCCCAGACGAACTGGCGCGGCGTGTCCGGGCTCAAAACCCCATTTTACCGAAAGACATGGTTCAGTGCCCTCATGGCTCTAATCATTCTCGCTGGTGTCGCCGCCCTGGGCGCTTATGCCATCATCGTGGCTCCGCTCAAAGCTAAGGCCGAGACTTACGATCTCACGGAGATCCGCAAACTGGAGGCCGCCAGCATCATCTACGACCGCAATGGCGACGAACTCTCCCGCATCTATGTGCTGAACCGCACCCCAGTGCCGATCAAGGACGTGCCGCAGCACTTTATCGACGCCCTGACCGCTCAGGAAGACAGCCGTTTCTTCAGCCACGATGGAGTGGATTACATCGGCCTGATCCGCGCTGTGTATTTAAACTTCCGCGCTGGTGAAGTCACCCAGGGAGCCAGCACGATCACCCAACAGCTCGCCCGCCAGACTTTCGGGCTCATGGAAAAAAGCTACAAACGTAAGATCATGGAGGCCTTTGTGGCGCAGCGGATTGAGCGTCAATACTCCAAGCCGGAAATCCTGGAGCTCTATCTGAACCGCATCTTTTTCGGTCGCAACTTCTACGGGATTCAGGCAGCGGCTTTAGGTTACTTCGGCAAAGATGCCCGAGACCTGACGGTGGAGGAAGCCGCCACCATTGCGGGCCTGATCAAGAGCCCGAACAACATTGAGCCGATCCGGCATCCTAAGCGCGCCATCAAGGAACGAAACTACGTGCTGGACCGCATGGTCATCGAGGGCTCCCTGAGCCGAGACGATGCCGAGAGTCTGAAGCTGAAACCCATGGTGACCGCTCCCCAGAGCAGCGATCCCAGGCTCAGCTATGCCTTTGACAAAGTGAGGCAGGAAGTGGTGGCCCTACTCGGTGAAGAACGCGCTGCCATCGGTGGCTTCCAGATCTACACCAGCATCGACAAAGACCTCCAGCGAGCCGCCGAGACGGCCATGAAAAAGCGTCTCGCAGAGGTGGAAACCCGGCCGAACTACCCTCACCAGACCTACACCCAATTTCGCGGGATTTTGACGGATTGGCGCAGCAAGATCAACAAACACGAATTGCCCGCCGATACGCCACGCCCGCTACCCGAATATCTGCAAGGCGCTGCGATCGTGATGGACAACTCCGATGGCTCCATCCTGGCCATGGTCGGTGGCCGCGACTTCATCGACAGCCAATACAATCGCGCCACAGATGGCCTGCGTCCCGTCGGCACCGCCTTTACCCCCTTCGTGTATGCAGCAGCTTTCTCTAAGCCCGGCTACTTCCCCATGACGCCACTGGCGGATGAACCGCTGAGCAATCAGCGCATCATGATCGGCGGCTTCACCGGCATTCTCGGGGAGTGGGGCATGGAGGTGGATGATCCCAAGTGGTCACGCCAACCCATCAGTTCCCGGGAGGCTCTCGTCGGCTCTCATAACTCCGCCACCGTGCGCTTGGGAGAGCGAGTCGCCTTGGAAGGCGGGCGCTTGAAACAGGATTTCAAGGACTTCGTCAAACGGGCTGGCATCGGCACCGAGCTGCGGGACTATCCTTCCAGCTTCCTGGGTGCCTCGGAGGCTCGCCTGGATGAAATGTGCCTCGCTTACTCCTGCTTTCCCACTCAGGGTAAGCGCCCAGCGAAACAGCACCTGATCCAGCGCATCACGGACTTCCGGGGCAAGACGGTCTATCAGCTGGATGAAAAGACCCTCCAACCGGTCCGGGCCATGGACGAGATCGCGGCCTATCAGGTGCATACTTGCCTCTCGGAAGCTCTGCATCGCGGCACCGGGGCTCCCTCGATTGAGTATGGTCTGGGTGATTTCCCTGCCGGTGGAAAAACGGGCACGCACTATGAGTTTAAAGACCTCTGGTTCCTCGGCTACACCTCCTCCGTCACCTGCGGTGTCTGGGTGGGCTTCGACAAACAAAAGACCATTTATCCCGGTGCCTTCTCCAACAAAGTGGCTCTGCCGATCTGGACGGACATCATCAATGCCTCCACCAAGGGCCGCACGCCTCAGGAAATCGATCCACCGGAGTCTGCCGATCGCGTGGAAATCTGCCGCGTGAGCGGTCTGCGTGCCACGGACTACTGCTATGACAAAGTCAAAGGTCCCGATGGTGTCGAGCGCTCCGTCCGCAGCACTTATTATGAATACCTGCGTCCAGGGACGAGCTACAATACCACCTGTCCCATCCATACCGGAGAAGGCCTGCCTGCCGATCTAGCCGCCTTTCACCGAGCCATCGTCCAGAATGCCAACACGGCGATGATGGCCGATGCTAACAAATACGTGAACATCGAGCCCGTGCATCTCCAGGACCCCATCATCCTCGGTGATGATCCCTACAACTCTGAGAAGCCTGTGCTCCGCGCCCGCCCCGTCAACGACGACGGCACCCCCATCCTCCGTGCGGTGCCCGTGGATGTCGGTGAAGGTGATCCCACCGAGCAGCCCATCATTCAGCTCAAGCCACCGCCGCCGATGAAGATCGAGCTGTGAGGCTTTAGGCTCTCCTTCACCTAGCTGATCCTACGGGATTGGCTAAATCTCCCGCCGCGCGCATTTTTGAGGCGAAATGTAGCGGCAACTGGCTAGGTTGAGTGGGCCAATGGCAGATTCCTTTGTCCACCTCCATGTCCACTCTGATTACTCATTGCTCGACGGCGCTTGCCGCATCGGGGATCTAGTCAAGCGGGCGCAAAAGTATCAGATGCCAGCCGTGGCGATCACGGACCATGGCAATCTGTATGGAGCCATTGACCTTTACATGTCGGCTCTGAAGACCAAGCCGAAGGTCAAAAAAGGCGAAGAACCCAGCCCTGAAGATTTGGCGAAGGTCGTGAAGCCCATCATCGGCTGTGAGGTCTATCTGGCCCCCGGCTCCATGCACGAAAAAAAGGAAGTGCAGGGCCGCAAACGCGCTTCGCACCTGACCCTGCTGGCCTCCAGCAACGAGGGCTACGAAAACCTCTCCCGCATCGTCACCGAGGCGCATCTCTACGGCCAATGGTACAATCCCCGCCTCGATAAGGACCTGCTGCGCAAGCATAGCAAGGGACTCATCTGCCTGAGTGGCTGTATCAATGGTGAGATCAATCAACTGCTGCTGACGGATCGCCCGGCAGAAGCAGAGAAGAGCCTGCGTGAATTCGTGGAGATCTTCGGGCCCGATAACTTTTATCTGGAGCTGCAAAACCATGGCATGGAGCAGCAGCGCACCGTCACGGAGCAGCTTCTGAAGTGGAGCAAAAGCTACGGGCTAAAAACCGTGGCCACCAATGACGTGCATTTCATGGATCGAGATGCCCATGAGAGCCACGACATCATGATCTGCATCGGCACGGGAGCCAACGTGCATGACCAGAACCGCATCACCTACTCCCCCGAGGTCTATTTCAAAAGCCCAGCGGAGATGCGCGCCCTGTTCTCTGAATTTCCCGAGGCCTGTGACGCCACCCTGGAGATTGCCGAGAAGTGCAACATCAACATCCGGCTCGACTCCACCAGCATCGACCGCTACCCGCAGTATCCGATGGGGGACGTGGCGGGCAATTGGCCGGACCGTGTGGCCTATCTGCGTCACCTCTGTGAGGAGGGCTTGATCCGCCGCTATGGACGCGACCGTGCACTCAATGACGAGGTCCTGCGCAAGCGTCTGGACTATGAGCTGGCCTTGCTGGCGGAAAAGAACTTCACCAGTTACTTCCTCATCGTCTGGGACTTCATCAATTGGGCGCGTGAGCACGGCATCCCCGTGGGACCGGGACGTGGTTCGGCGGCCGGTTCGGTGGTCGCCTTCGTCCTCGGCATCACCGACATTGACCCGCTGCGCTTTGAGCTGGTTTTCGAACGTTTCCTCAACCCGGAACGCGTCAGCCCTCCCGATATCGATATCGACTTCTGCCAGACCCGCCGTCCCGAAGTCATTCAGTATGTGCGCGAGAAGTATGGTGAGTTGAGCGTCAGCCACATCATCACCTTTGGCACCATGGGCGCCAAATCCGTGATTCGTGACGTGGGCCGTGTGCTCGGCTGGAGTTATGGCGATGCGGATCGCCTCTCCAAGATGATCCCCACCGAGCTGAACATCACGCTCAAGGATGCGGTCGAGAAAAACCCCGAGCTGAAGAACTACCTCGATACCGACAGCAACGCCCAGGAACTTTGGAAGCACGCCACCTTCCTGGAGGGCATCACCCGCGGCACCGGTATCCACGCCGCCGGCGTCGTTATCGGGGATCGCCCGCTGTATGACTTCATCGCGCTGACACGTGGCAACGAAGAGGAAATCGTTTCCCAGTTCGCCATGAAGCCGCTCACTGAGCTGGGTATGTTGAAGATGGACTTCCTGGGTTTGAAAACCCTGACCGTCATTCACGAGGCCGAGTATTGGGTGAAGAAGCGGTTCCCGGATTACAACACCTCCAACGCTCCGTTGGACGATGTGAAAACCTTCGAAATGCTGCAACGAGGCGAGACGGTCGCTGTGTTCCAGATGGAATCCGGCGGCATGGTCAATACCTGCAAGCAGCTGGGGCCCGATAAGATCGAGGAGATTATCGCTATTCTGGCCCTGTATCGTCCAGGGCCGATGCAGTTCATTCCCGACTTCATTGCCCGTAAAAAGGGCCTGGAGCAGGTGGAGTATCCGCACCCGCTGCTGGAGAAGATCTCCAAAGAAACCTACGGGATTCTGGTTTACCAGGAACAGGTGCAGCAGGCGGCGAACTTGCTCGCTGGGTTCACCCTCGGTCAGGCTGACTTGCTGCGTCGAGCCATGGGTAAAAAGGATGCCCAGGAGATGGCTCGTCAGCGTCTCGTCTTCGTGGATGGCTGTCAGAAGACCAACGGCATCGCCCCGAAGCTGGCGAACGAGATCTTCGACTTGCTGGAAAAGTTCGCCCAATACGGTTTCAACAAGTCCCACTCCGCAGCTTACGGGATCGTGACTTACCGCACGGCTTACTTGAAAGCCAATTTCCCGGTCGAATTCATGACGGGCGTGCTCAGCCTCGAAGTCAGCAACACAGACAAGATTGCCAACTTCGTCAGCGAGTGCCAGCGCATGGGCATCGTCATCCTGCCGCCGGACGTGAACAAGTCCGAGATGGCCTTCTCACCCGAGCGCACGAAGGACGCCGATCCCACCACCGATGCGCCGAACGCCATCCGTTTCGGCCTCGGAGCCATCAAGAACGTCGGTGAAGGCGCCATGAACACAGCCGTGGAAGAACGGCGGAAAAATGGCCCTTACAAAAGCCTCGAAGACTTCTGCTCCCGCCTCGACACCAAGTCCGTGAACAAGAAGATCATGGAGTCCCTGGTGCGTGCCGGGGCCTTTGACTTCACCAAGGAGGATCGTGCCTCCATGTTCGCGCGGCTCGATCAGGTGCTCGCTTCCGCAGCCCTGATGCAGAAGGACAAAAAGGCGGGTCAGGGCGGTCTCTTCGATGACTTCGCCATGGCCCCGCCGAAGAAAAAATCGACAGTCGAAGTCAAGGTCACTCCCTGGACGCTGGAAGAGACCCTGGGGTATGAAAAGGAACTGCTCGGCTTCTACGTCAGTGGTCACCCACTCGACAGCTATCGCGGTCACTTCGAATCCAATAAGCTGACCCGCATCATCGCGTTGGAGGAGGTGGACACCAGTGCCAAACCGCAGACGGTCACCATCGCGGGCATCATCAACACCCTGGAGGTGAAATACTCCAAGAAGGACAATCGCCCCTTTGCCACCTTCACCTTTGAAGACTTCACCGGCCAGATCGAGATGATGGCCTGGAGTGATGACTACGAAAAGCACAAGGAGCTCTTGGTGGTCGGCAACGTGCTCGAGATCCGCTGCCGCTGCATGAAGGACCAGCGCACGGAAGGAAACCGCTTTGCCCTCAGCAGCATCAAGCCGCTCCAGCCCAAAAAAGCCCGGGATCCCAAAGCGGGTGAAGCCGGAAGCGAGCCCCCAGCCCCCAAACCCGCCGCTCCACCTCCGCCACCGAAACCGCTCGTGCTCCGTCTGGACTGCCGCAAGCACAGCCAGATCGACCTGGAGCGAATCCACGAGGTGCTGGTGAAGTTCCCCGGCGAACTGCCCGTCATCTTCGAGTTCAGTTACAACGGCGGCAGCAAAGTGCGCCTCCAGGCTGGCGATGACTTCCGTGTGACTCAGACCAAGGATCTCGTGCAGCAGCTCATGATTTGGCTGTAGGCAGGCGTCGAAGCCTTGAGAGCAGCCAATCATTGCATTTTGCGCTAATTGACTCGCTCCAGTCTCAATAAACCCCCCTTCAGTCTCAGGCGGCATCATGCCGGGTGCCCGCGGAGCAATGCCGGGTGCCCGTGGAGCAATGCCGGGTGCCCGTGGAGCAGTGCCGGGTGCCCGTGGAGCAGTGCCGGGTGCCCGTGGAGCAGTGCCGGGTGCCCGCGGAGCAGTGCCGGGTGCCCGTGGAGCAGTGCCGGGTGCTCGCCGAGCAGTGCCGGGTGCCCGCGGAGCCATGCAGTGAGCCCCTGGAGCCGCGCGGTGAGCCCATGGAGCAAGGTTGAGTGGCACTATCACTTCCCACCGCCCTCTGGGACGCTGCCGCGTGTGTCGGGCCTTGCAAGGCTCCGGCGATGACGGTAGCCTTTTCTCATGATCACTCGCATCCGAATCCAAAACTACCGCTCGTTTGTGGACGCCGAGGTGAAGTTACGGCCCTTTTCGTTGGTGGTGGGAGCGAATGGATCGGGGAAGAGTAATTTGCTGAGAGCCTTACAATTGGCTTTCCGCAATCATACGCCTTTTGAGAGAGATTTTGTGAGCGCTGATCCCATCCCGCTTGAAAAGCACGTCAATTATCAGCTTGAGAAAACAACTATCCAAGGTTGGTTTGACGACAAATTAGTTCGCTGCACTACGGATGATAAAAAATCCGGCGACTTCATTAGGGCATCCGAACCAGTTTGGGTTTATAACATTCATCCCGGTAGTGTCAGCGGCATTGAAGACGTGATTGACTCTTCCACTGTTAAAGCTGACGGACAGGGGACCGTACAGGTTCTTGAATCCCTGAAAAGTGGAGATCGAGAAGATTTATTCGATTTAGTGGAGGCAAACTTTAAATGGTATGTGCCCGAGGTCGAAAAGCTGAGCCTTCGCACTGTCGAAAAAGGTAAAAAACAAATTCAGGTAAGAGAGAAATCGCTCAAGGAACTTCTGCCAGCCACTGAGCTCTCCGAAGGCACTCGGCTCATCCTCTGCATTCTCACCATCATACATCAAGAGGAGCCCCCCCCGATCATCTTGCTGGAAGACATTGATCGCGGTCTGCATCCACGCCTGTTCGAATACATGGCTCCTTTGATGAAGGACATCGCCGAGCGACATGACATCAACATCCTCGCGACGACGCATAACCCTTATCTCGTGGACTGTTTCAAAGACGATAAGGACGCCGTCATCATCGTGGAGAAGAAGGATGGAGCGAGCACACTGAGCACCCTCGCAGATCGTCTGGAAGGCTTGGATTACGATTCGGTCGATCCTGATGACATGCCCCTTGGCAATCTGTGGTTCTCTGGCCTTGTCGGGGGTGTGCCAGCCAAGATTACTCGCCGTCCAGAAAAGTGATATGGCGAAGCACCTCTACATCCTCTGCGAAGGCGAACTGGATGAGATGTTCTATGAACGCCTTGCTGAGCGTGTCACAGGACAGGATTTTCAAAGCGATCAAGAGTTTCGTGTCCGGCATGGTTCCAATTGGAAAACCGCCTTGGCGGCCTCCAAGCTGTTGATCAACCGTGTCAGGCATTGGCAGTCCAAGCAGGAGGTCGCTGTAATCATCGCCGTGGATAATGATCGTGCTCCCGGTCATCCAGGCGGCAATACTTACCCTCGACCTTTACCCAAGTTCGACCTGAACAAGCAGCCACGTTATCCGCAGTTGGTCGCGATGGTAGAAAGTGCTCTGGGACAGGATCGTTCTCAATGGCCCATTGACGTGGCTTTAGCGGTCCCTGTGGAAATGATCGAGAGTTGGGTGGTGACCTTGCTCAAACCCGACGAAGCGGAGGATTTACCTCCCTACAGTGAGGCTTCAAGTCCGCTAGCGCAGCGCTATTATGGGACGAAACCGCCGCCACAACTCAAAGACCTCCGCGATGCCGAAGCGAAGTCACGAGACATGAGCTTAGACGAGCTTTTCTGGACGGCTGCGGAAGCCGATCTTGATCCGGCGGCGGCTGTGTCTCGAAGTTTGGCGCTTTTCCTTGAAGACTTACAGGGTTGGAAAGAAGTGGAATAGGCCTCCGAGCCCAGCCTCCGCTCAAGCCCGTTCGCTCATCATCATCGGAACTTACGCAAAAGCGGTGTGGCGCTATCGCTTCCCACCGCACTCCGGGACGCTGCCGCGTGTATTGGGGTGTCGTAATAGCAACATCTTCTTGAGCACATCCTCACCCGGCATGGCCTGCCTCATGCTTCCTTGACGGGATTGCCGCTTGAATCCCCCCGTCCCCGCTCCGACCATGCCGCACATGCGCAAGACCAAGATCCTTTGCACGCTCGGGCCTGCCACCGAGTCCGCTGAAGTTATCAACAGCCTCATCGAAAAAGGGGCCGACATTTTCCGTCTCAACATGAGCCACGCCTCCCATGACTGGGTGCGCATGGTTTACGGTCGTATCCGTGAGGCCGCTGCCAAGGGTTCCAAAGAAATCGCTGTGCTGATGGACCTCACCGGGCCGAGCATCCGCACGGGTGATGTCGAACAACCGTGGCAGCTCCAAGTGGGTGATTGGGTGGAGTTTCGCTGCAAACCCGACCTCTCCCCAACGGTCCCGCTTTCCGTCACCGTCAATTATCCCGATTTGGGCAAGGATCTGAAGATTGGTGACATCATCATGGTGGATGGCGGCATGATTCAGATCAAAGCCACGGAAGTGAGCGAAAAGCGCGTCATCGGCACCGTGCTGACCAAGGGCGAGATGAAATCCCGCCGTCACATCAACCTGCCCGGCGTGCCCGTGCGCCTGCCGCCACTCACGCAGAAGGATTACGCCGATCTCGACCTCGGGGTGGATCTCGGCGTGGACTATTTCGCCCTCAGCTTCGCCCGTGAACCGGCGCACATTCAGCACCTGCAACTGCTGCTGGAGCAGAAAGGCAGTAAAGCCCGGGTCATCGCCAAGATCGAAAACCAGCAGGCGCTCAACAACATCGACACCCTCGTGGAGGCCAGCGGTGGCATCATGGTGGCTCGTGGTGACCTCGGCAGTGAATGCCCCATTGAAGACCTACCGCTGATTCAACGGCAAATCGTCGAGCGCTGCTCCTATCACGGTCGCAAGGTCATCGTGGCGACCCAGATGCTGGAAAGCATGATCGAAAACCCCGTGCCCACCCGCGCCGAGGTGACGGATATCTTCAATGCCGTGATCGAGCAGGTGGACTGCGTGATGCTCAGCGGCGAGACCAGCGTGGGCCGCTATCCTGACAAGTGTGTCGAAGTGCTGGATACCGTCATCCGTCGGATCGAGCAGAAGTATCCCTCCGGCCGCTTCGCCAGTGATGCTCCGCTGAAAACGAACAAGCATAAAACTGTCAAGGCTGCCATCCTGCTGGCCAATAGCATCCCGGGTTCTAAGCTCCTGGTCTTCACGCTGCGTGGGGTAATGGCGCATCTTCTCGCGCATCAGCGGCCCGAATACGCCCCGATCTTCGCCTTCACGCCCAACCTGCACGTCAGCCGCACCTTGGTGACCGCGCGCGGGGTACAGCCCTTCGTTTTATCTTTCGATGAAGGCAATCCTGAGAAGGCGATCCGAGATGCCATCGAAACCCTGCGCAGCCTAGGACACATCAAGGCGGGTGACCCTCTTGTGATCCTCAGTGATGCCCTCTACGACGGCGTCAACGTCGATGCCATCCTCCTGCGCGACGGCTGATTCTCCTCACAGAAAGACGGGTCAGGCGGCGTATCTTTGCGCCTGCCATGATTCGTCTTTCTGCGGTTCTCGCCCTCACCCTTTCTGTCGCCAGCCTTCAGGCGGCACCCATTGAGCGTCTCTGGCTGAGTCACGCCTTTGAAACGCCTAACCAACTTGTCGTTAACTGGGAGACCGAAACTCCCAGTGATTCCACCGTGGAGTTCGGCGCTTCAGAAGCTTTGGGCACGAAGGTACATCGGGATGAAAAGGTCACGCTCCATCATGTGGAAATCCCGCTCGCTAGCCCAGGAGGGCGCTACCATTACCGTGTGCGCTCGGGTGAGGAGACCTCGGCCATTCATTCCTTCAAAGGTTACCCCAAAGACGAGCTCCGCATCGTCATTGTCGGCGATTGGGGTTATTCGAAGGTCACGGATTTCAGTGCCTTGATGAAGGATGATCCGCATCTCATCATCAGTGCAGGAGACAATGTCGCCAGCTTGCATGAAAAGGGTCGCGAGGGCATGAAGGCCTTCAGTGCTTTGATCGCCAGTCAGCCCGCTTTGTTCCGCTCCATTCCGTTCATGCCGATCCTGGGCAATCATGATCGTGAGATCACTCCACGGGGTCCCAAGCCTCCTGAACACCCGGTCTATGACGTCGAGGCCCAAGCTTACCGTGAGTTCTTTGCTTTGCCCGGTGATGAATGGAAGTGGCACTTGGATCTGCCCGAGTTCGATATCCGTTTCATCGCCCTCGATCTTCAGCACATCAGTGACTTCGGCAGCACTTGGCAGACCTGCCATCCCTTTGATGCCCAGTCGGAGCAGTTTCTCTGGTATCGCGATCTGATGGGCCAAAGCTCGCAAGGGTTTGTCTTCACGCTCATCAATGAAAAGCAGACGGCGGTCGAGAGTCAGACCAAGGGACTCTGGCACGAGTGGTTTTCCAAGGGCAGTGCCCTCATCTCCGGGTTCGGTTACTTTGCGGATCGGGCCGAGCTCAAAAGCGGCCTCCCCTATTACAACACCTGCCTGAAAGGCGATGGCAGCCCCTACAAGGACCCACGCTCGAAGTTCTTTGCCCAGCAAGACAACTACCTGCTACTGACTCTCCGCCGTGGGCAGCCCGTGACGATTCAATTCAAGAACCTGAAAGGCGAAGTGCTCGATACCACTCACATTGAAAAACGCGTGAAGCCTTGAGCCTTCACCACCTCTGCTTTGTCGTTATCGCTTAGCACCCGGGCTGACCAGCAAGGGATCACCCTGTTCGCGTAACCAATTTTGCAATGTCTTCTCCAAGGAGGTGATTCGCTCCTGGTGCTCAGATTGTTCACTGAGATCGTGCATCTCATCGGGATCGGCATCCAAATCAAAGAGCTGTTTTCGCTTCGCTTGCGGATAGCTGATGAACTTCCAGCGCCCGTCACAGATCATCCGCTGCGTATTGGTGAAAGCACCGGTGACAAACTTATGCACCTGAGACACTTCCTTTTTCAAAAGAGGCACCAAACTCAGCCCTTGAACGGTCGCTGGAATCGGAATCGAGGTGAGTTCACACAGCGTGGGAAAGAGATCTCGTAAGGCCACCAGCGCCTCACTTCTCTGCCCCTCGGGCAACCCCGGCCCTGAGATCACAAGCGGTGAACGAATGCTGTGCTCATACTGGTTTTGTTTGCCCAATAAACCATGGCTCCCTAGAGCAAGTCCTTGATCGCTGGTGAAGACCACGATGAGATCTTTTCGACCTACCTCCTGAAGCGCACCCATGATGCGGCCGATCTGGGCATCCACGTCACTGATCATGGCATAGTAGATGGCCAGTTCCCTTTTCACCGCCTCAGCATCCCGAGGTGTGGGCAGCAGCAGTTCATCTCTGCCTTGAAGATTGCCATGATCGAAGGGATGCACGGGCGCAAAATTACGCGGCAGATTCAGCTTCGCCGGATCATAGCGGTGGGTTTCATCCGTCGGCCATTGGCGCGGATCATGAGGAAAGGCGAAGTTCACATGCAAAAACATGGACTCTCCTGAGGGTGTATCGTGGATGGCCTGAAGGGCTCCCTCGGCGATGTGGCGGCTGTTATCAGGGTCTAAGCCGACGCCTTTATCCAGCTCTGGTTTCCCCTCCTCATCCTTGAAGGTCCAGCCGCGATACCCAGTGCGCGGATGGCCTCTCTCATCCACGGTGGGTTCGGGCAGCCCCATAGCCCCGCCACTGGTGTAAAGCCCACGTGTGCCAGTATAACCCCGTTGTTTGGGGTGACCATCATTGTGCCACTTCCCGGAATACCACGTGTGATACCCAGCCTCTCGGAAAGTCTGCGCCATCGTCTTCAAGGCAGGATTGATTACTCCTGACGGATACTGCTGACAGGCCCGGAAGGGCGTGCAGCCTGTCAGCATCTCGGCCCGGCTGACATGACAGATGGGATAGCCCGCATAGGCCCGTGTGAAAGCTGTGCCGTGAGCCGCTAAGCGATCCAGGTTCGGTGTGTGAATCGTTTCGTTACCCAAGGCATGCAGCGTGTCAGGCCTTTGATCATCTGTAACGATGAACAGAATATCGGGTGCAGCATGGAGAGTGCTGACCAGGAATAAGAGGCTCAGGCTGCGTCCCCATCTCAATCTCATGAGGTAAGCTAACTAATCACCGGCTCTGATACTTTCCATTCGATGACCGCTTTCTCCACAAAAGTGCTTCCTTATCCAGCGTTGATTCTCTTCATGACGTTTCGGTATCTCTCCCTTGCAGCTCTCTTCACCCTCACCTGCGCTGCAGTCGCCCAAGAGGCGGATGTGGCGGTGAAAACCAATGTCATGGTGAACATGCGAGATGGGGTAAAGCTTGCCACGGATATCTACTTACCTGCCAAGGAAGGCATCGAGCAGCCAGGGGCCTATCCCGTCATCCTCACGCGTCTGCCTTACAACAAAGACGGTGCCAAAAAGCTGGGCCTCTATTACGCAAAGGCAGGTTATGTTTTCGTCGCCCAGGACTGCCGTGGCCGCTACGCCAGCGAAGGCACTTGGCACTGGATGACCGATGATGGACGCGATGGGGTGGACTGCGCGAAGTGGATCGGCCAGCAGCCTTGGAGCAATGGCAAGATCGGAATGATCGGGACGTCCTACGTCGGCGGCACCCAGCATGCCATGGCTCTGGAGGGCGCCCCTGAGCTGGCCACCGTGATCCCCGTGGATGCGGTCTCCAACTGCGGTGTGCAGTCCATGCGCAACGCAGGTGCTTTCGAGATGCGTTTCTGGAACTGGATCATGCTGAATTCCGCCAAAGGCAGCGCCGCCTCCCAAGATCCCGCCACGGCCGCCGTACTGAAAGAGATGGTGGATCAACGTTTCGATTACCTAGCCCATTTGCCTCTTCGGGCTGGCACCACCCCGCTGAAGCTCGCTCCTGAATACGAGAGCTGGCTGATCGATGCCATGAAGCATGGTGCCAACGATGCGTTCTGGACCCAGAACAACATCTTGGAAAACACGGCTAGCTACAAAGACATCCCGGTTTACCTCGTCGGGGGCTGGTATGACTCCTGGGCAGGCAACACGACGGCAAACTTCGCCGCACTGTCGAAGACGCTGAAGAGTCCTGTTTACCTGATCATGGGCCCCTGGATCCACGGGGGCCAGGCCAAGAGCAGCCACGGCCAAGTGGATTTTGGCCCCGAGGCTGCCATGGCTGATGAACTCGCCTGGCGCAAAGAGTGGTATGACCATTGGCTGAAGGGCCTCGACAACAGCATCGGTAAAACCGCCCCCTTTGCCACCCCTGTGCGTCTCTTCGTCATGGGCACAGGCGATGGCCGTAAAACCGAAGCGGGCCTTCTCAAACATGGAGGCTCTTGGCGGGACGAGCAGGAGTGGCCCCTGGCGCGCACCCTGTGGACGAATTTCTATCTCATGGAAGGTGGTGCGATCAGCCGTGACCAACCCACAGCAGCCACGGCACACACGAGCTACATCTTCGATCCCCGGAACCCCGTGCCGACCATCGGTGGGAACATCTCCAGTGGAGACGGCATCATGCTCCAAGGGGGTTGGGATCAAAAGGGCGGCCCGCACATCTGGAACTGGTCCAAACCCCTGCCCCTCTCAGCTCGCAATGACATCCTGGTCTTTCAGTCAGAACCACTCACCGAAGATATGGAAGTCACCGGAGAGATCGTGGCCAAACTTTGGGTCTCCTCCAGTGTCGTGGATACCGACTTCACCGCAAAGCTGGTGGATGTTTACCCCGCCAGCGCGGATTGGCCCGGCGGCTTCGACCTCAATGTCACGGACGGTATTCTCCGTGCTCGTTTCCGCGAATCTCTGAAAACCGAGAAACTCATGACTCCCGGTGAAGTGTATCCCATCACCATCCGCCTTTACCCCACCAGCAACGTTTTCAAAAAGGGTCACCGCATCCGGGTGGATATCAGCAGCAGCAATTTTCCACGATTCGATGTCAATCCCAACACCGGAGAACCGTTGAATGACAACCGCCGCGTGGAGACTGCCGTCAATACGCTGCACCTTGACCGCGATCATCCCTCTTGCCTCGTTCTTCCCTTGATCCCTCGTCAATGAGCGGGGATGATGGGGTCAGATGTTTTTATAACTTCGTTTGCACGCGGGTCCGCTGCATGCTTGTAGAATCCCGCTTTAGTTGTTCTGCCTGCCGTGAACAAGCCGCTTACATCCTCTCCGGAGCCCCCTGATCCCAGGGTGGGTGTAACGCCTTCACTTGAAGAAGAATCCGATAAAACCATCGTCGTCGAAAGTGTGCGTGGGACGATGAGCCAGACCATCCCCAATCGTACTCGTGGGAATGGGGTGCGTTCGGCAGACCTGCTCAAGGACAATGACGGCTGGCTGGATGGCCGCTACCGCCTTCTGGAGAAGCTGGGCGAGGGGGGCTTTGGCCTCGTCTTCAAAGCCGAACAGGTGCAGCCCATCCAGCGACTGGTCGCAGTGAAGATTCTCAAGGCGGGTATGGACACCCAGCAGGTGATCGCCCGCTTCGAGACGGAGCGTAAGTCGCTGGCGCTGATGGAGCACCCGAACATCGCCCGCGTGCTGGATGCGGGTGAAACTGAACGCGGTCAGCCCTACTTCGTCATGGAGTTGGTGCGCGGCCGCTCCATCACCAGCTACTCCAGCAAAAAGAATCTCACGCTGAATCAGCGGCTGGAGCTCTTCATCCCGGTCTGCCAGGCGGTGAATCACGCTCACCAGAAAGGGATCATCCACCGTGACCTGAAACCGTCCAACGTCATGGTGATGGAGGAGAATGGGCAGCCCATGCCTAAGGTCATTGACTTCGGGATTGCTAAGGTGCTCGAGCAAAAGGATGCCAGCGTCACCCTGGCCACCGGCATGGATCAACTCGTGGGCACCCCAGGTTACATCAGCCCGGAGCAAATCGAGCATGGCAGTTCCCATGTGGATACCCGCTCCGATGTGTATGCCCTGGGCGCCATCCTGATGGAACTGCTCACTGGCAAGGCCCTGGTCACTCCCATGGACTTGGCGCAGAAGCCCCTTCACCAAATCCTGCGCGATCAGGTGGAGCGCGATCCTCCCAGGCCGAGCTCGCGTGAGCCTTCCCTGAAAGGCGATCTGGACTGGATCATTCTCAAGGCCCTCGAACGCGACCCCGCCCGCCGCTACGGCAGCGCCGATGAACTGGGAGACGATCTCAAACGCTTTCTCCGGCATGAGCCTGTGCGCGCCTTCCCTCCTAGCCGTGCCTACATCATCGGCAAGTTCGTGCGTCGTCACCAGTTTGGTGTGGCGGCGAGTGTCGCCATTGCCCTCGCCGTCCTCTCAGGCGGCATCACCAGCACCGCACTCTATTTCGAAGCCGAAAAGAATCGCATTGCCGCCGAAGACGCCGGACAGAACCTCAAAAAGGAATACTCCCGCTCCGACGAAGTGATGGCCCGGCAACTCACGGAACGCCGGGACTATACGGAATCCGTCGCTTGGCTCACGCGTGCGCTGCGCACCGATCCCTCCAATACCCTGGCGGCTACCAATCTCCTCAGCCTGCTGCAACACGTTCACCTGCTACACCCCACCACCCCTGAGTTGGCACTCCCCGAGGGGGCCCAGGAAGCCCGCCTCGTCGGCCTCAGCCGCCAATCGAATCGAGCCATCGCCATCTCTCGCGTGAAAACGGCCGATGCTTCGAAATCCATCCTCAGCATTTGGGACACCACCACCCATGAACGCCGAGACCAGGAGTTGCCGAAAGGGGTCATCGCCACCTGCCTGAGCATTTCTCATGATGGTAAAAACGCCATCCTAGCTCTAGACGATGGGCAGGTGGAGATCCGATCGCTTGCCGACGGCACAAGCCTGGCTCTACAACCGAAGCTTCCCCAATCAGTCCTCAGTCTCGCACTGTCCGGCGATGGACAGACACTCGCCGTAGGGGGTGAAAATGGCACGATTCAGGTTTGGGATATGAATCAACTGAAGCGCCCAGCCCTGGTTCTGAAATCTGCCGATCTTCCGGTCAATCACATCGTCATGGATTACCTGGGCACTCTGGTGGCCGTGGCCCAGCAAGTCGATAGCGCGGATGTCAAAGGCAGTGCCGTCGTCTGGGACCTCAGCACGGGTAAAACCATCGGTGACCCCTTTGAAACCAGTGACGGCATCTCCGCTCTCGCCATCCACCGGGAACGCGAGATGATCGCGGTCGGCCTTCACTCCGGCACCGTCCACGTGGGGAACTTCCGCACGCAGACCGAATTGCTGCCCCCTCTCGGGCACCCTGCTTCGGTCACGTGTCTGAGCATGAATGGGGATGCCAGCGTGCTTACCGTGGGTGATGGGCGAGGTTACCTCCACGCATGGGACCTGCGGAAAGGTCAGCCTCTCACCCCGGCTCAAACCCACGACGGGGAAATCCTCATCGCCTCACAAGCTCTCGAACAAGGTCTCGTGACCAGTGTTTCACGCCACGGCGAGATGGAAGTGTGGAACACGGTCACCGGGGAACGCGTGCATCACCGCCTTCGCCACAGTGTCGCACAGGTCAGCGTCTCTCCGGACGGCTCCATGCTGATCGTAGCCCCTCGTCATGAACCCGCCGTGCAGGTCTGGAGCACGCATCAGCGCATGACCACCCGCCGCTATCTGGCTGGGCCAGACGAAGCCTACCTGGATACCCCGATGGACGGGGAAGATACCCCCGATGCAATCAAGCAGGCGGTCGCACGCAGTTGGAACCGTGCCTCCAGCCTCCTGGCTGCAGCAGACGCCGAAGGTCGCGTCACAGTCTATGATCTCAAGGCTCAGTATGAACCTCTAGGACCGACCTTCGTCCATCCTCCGGCGGTGGGTGCCGTCGCCATCTCAGAAGATGGTCGCCTCGCCGCCACCTCAGGCCGAGACCAAGAAGTGCGGCTTTGGGATGTTGCTACCGGGCGGCCCACAGGCATTTCCATCCGTCATGACTCGTTTGTCAACGCCCTCGCCTTGAGCGCCGATGCCCGTTATCTGGCCACCGTCACGGACGAAGGGGAAATCCGAGTCTGGGACTCTCATACCGGTGATGCCCTCACTCCCGGCCTGCGCCAGGGGATGGGCATCCGTGACATCCACATCAGCGCAGACAGCCAGGAGCTGGTTTATCTCATGCAAGACCAAGGCTGGTTTTCCCTCCCCATGCCCTTGGTGCCAACTTCGCCCCTGCCCGATTGGTTCCTCAGCCTCGCTGAAGCACTGGCTCGACGCCGCCTCACTGAAGCCGGTAAGGCCCAGAACGTTAGCCTCATGGAGGCACGCAACGCTTTGGCCCAGGTGCCCAAAGCAGCGCCTGATGACAGTGACATCGCCTACCGCTGGGCACGCTGGCTTTTGAGTGATCCCGAGCAGCGCTCTCTGTGTCCCCAGGAAGATGAACCGTTCTCTGAATACGTCGGTGGGCTGGGGAAAAAGAAGGACCCCAGTGCCCAAGCTGAGGCCATGCGCTACCGTAATCTAACCGCCGGGTTCTGAGTGCCTCCTGGTTGGATAGGAAATCCGTCGAGAGAATAAAAGCTTCCGGGTCGTTTCAGCGCCGGTTTCACCCTCTCCAACCATGATGTCCATGCGTCCCCTCCTCCAACTCCTTGCCTGCGGCGTGTTCGCCGCCGGTTCTCTGATGGCTGCAGATGCCAGCCGACCCAACGTGCTGTTCATCATCGCCGATGACCTCAATAACAGCCTCGGCACCTACGGTCATCCCTTGGTGAAGACGCCGAATCTGGATAAGCTCGCCGCTCGTGGCGTTCGCTTCGAGAAAGCCGCCTGCCAGTTTCCCCTGTGTGGCCCCAGCCGCAATTCCATGCTCACGGGTTTGTATCCGAACAGCAACGGCATCTTGAATAATGGCCAGCTCTTTCGTCAGACCATCCCGAGTCAAAAAAGCCTGCCACAGGCCTTTCGGTTGGATGGTTATTTTGCCGCGCGCATCGGCAAACTCTATCACTACAATGTGCCCCTCTCCATCGGCACCAACGGTCATGACGATCCCGGTTCCTGGGAAATGGAAATCAACCCCACCGGGGTGGATCGCATGGAAGACATGGATCAAGCTTTCAGCCTAATCCCCGGCAGCTATGGCGGCACGCTGAGCTGGTTCGCCTCCTCCAACCCTGACGAGAAACATACCGACGGCAAAATGGCTCATGAAGCGGAATGGGTGCTGGAGCGCTGCGCGAAAGACAAATCACGCCCCTTCTTTCTGGCCCTTGGCTTCTTCCGTCCGCACACCCCTTACATCGCCCCCAAGACCTACTTCGAAGGTTATCCCCGGGAAAACATGCCGGTGGTGCAAGGGTGGAAGGAAGATCAAGCCGACATCCCCGCCCCAGGCCTCGGCAGCTACAAGAAGGAGCAGGATAGGCTTACGGATGATCTGCGCCGCGAGTGCATCCAGGCTTATTATGCCAGCATCAGCTTCATGGATGCCCAGGCCGGGGTGGTGCTAGATGCCCTCGATCGTCTGGGTCTCAGTGAGAACACCATCGTCGTCTTCACCAGTGACCATGGCTACCATTTGGGCGAGCACGGCCTGTGGCAGAAACAGAGCCTCTTTGAAGAAAGCGCCCGCGTTCCTTTGATCATGGCGGGCCCTGGCATTTCCAAGGGGGGGGTGGCACAGGCACCCGTGGGATTGATCGACCTTTATCCAACGCTCACCGAGTTGGCGGGAGTCAAAGCTCCAGAGAACCTTCAGGGACAGAGTTTGGTTCCCATGCTCAAAGACCCCAAGGTGGAAGGCCGCGGCTGGGTGATCAGCCAAGTCATGCGTGGTGGCGCGGGCGCGGGCAAGAAAAAGGGAGCCAGCCCCGCGGTCGGTCGTGAAGGCAAAAAGATCTTTGGCTATAGCCTGCGCACCCTCCGCTGGCGCTACACCGAGTGGGACGAAGGAAAGGCTGGACGGGAACTGTATGACCACGACGCCGATCCCAAGGAACTGACCAACTTGGCCGACAAACCCGAACACGCGGCCACCGTTGCCGAACTGTCCACCCAACTGGGGGGCATCGTCAAGACCACCTATCCAGCTGATGGCGTGACACCTCCTGTGCAGGAAAAAGGCATGTGGGCACCCAACTTGACCGATCCCTAAGTCTTCACAGGATTGTCTTTGCACGTGTGGCGGCACCCTTCCAAGGTGGCCGCCGCATCTGTTTATATGAGTGAAGAGAAAAAAGACACCGGAGCCCAGGCACGCAGCACCGGCATCGTATCCATCGCCATCCTGTGCAGCCGGGTTCTTGGCTTGGTGAGAGATCAGCTTCTCAATGGTCTCTTTGGTTCCGCTTTTACAGGTATCTTCACGGCCGCCTTCCGCACGCCCAACATGCTGCGCGATCTCTTCGCTGAAGGCGCGCTTTCGACGGCTTTTGTCACCACTTTCTCCAAGAAGATCAAAAATGAAGGTGATGAAGCCGCTTGGGTGCTCGGGCGCAAAATGCTGTCCCTCTCCATCTGCTTCATGAGCATGGTAGCGGTCGCTGGCGTTGTGCTGGCACCCTATCTGTTTCGTCTGCTCACACCGGGTTTGTCTGAGGAAGCGAAAGTGCTCGGCACGTGGCTGGCACAGATCATGTATCCCTTCATCGCCATCGTCTCGGTGACGGCTCTGGTGATGGGGATGTTGAACTCGAAGAAAGTCTTCTTCATTCCAGCGGTAGCCTCGGCCTTCTTTAACCTCGGCTGCATCGTCGGCGGTGTGGTTTTAGCCTGGGTGATCGATCCCGGTTTTCGGACGGGGAACATCACGGAAAAAGGTCTGACCGGCTTCGCCATCGGCACGCTGATTGGCGGTGTCTTGCAGCTCGCCATCCAGCTTCCGTCCTTGAAGAAGGTGGGCTTCCGTTTCGGCCTCGATTTTGGCTGGAAGGACAAGGGTGTTAGCGATGTCCTGCATCTCATGTGGCCGTCCATGCTAGCGGCGAGCGGCACCCAGATCACCGTGCTTCTGAACTCCATCTTTGCTTCTTACACTCCAGGCAAGGAATCCTCTCTCGCCTGGTTGGCTAACGCGCAGCGCTTGCAGCAATTGCCGTTAGGCCTTTTCGGGGTTGCGGTGGCCACGGTCACCCTGCCGATGCTCTCCCGTCTTGCTACGGAGGGGATTACCCCGGCCTTCCGCGGCGCTCTGGCCAAAGGCTTACGGTTGGTGCTCTTCCTCACGCTTCCTTGTGCCGTGGGCCTTTCTTTGTTGGGTGAGCCTATCATCTCCATCCTTTTTGAGCATGGCAAATTCACCGCTTATGATGTGAAAATGACCGCCGGTCCGCTTCAGGCTTACGCTTTCGGATTGGTTTTCTACTCGGCCATCAAGGTCTTGCAGCCCGCGTTTTACACCATTGATAAACGTTTCGTTCCCATGCTCATCAGCATCGGCATCATCGTGCTGAATGTGGTACTGAATTACACCACGGTGTTTGTGTTGAAGTGGGATCACACCGCCCTTTCCTGGGCGACTGCTTTGGGTTTGGCTGTCAACTTCAGCACGCTGTATCTGTGCATGCGCAAGTTTGCTCACGGGTTGGAAACGCGCTCCCTCGTGCAAGCCCTACTGAAACTCGGCACGGGCATCCTCTTCATGGGAGCCGTCTGCATCGGTGCCCAGAACACCGTTCTGGCCAACTGGGCAGAAATGAATTTCCTCACCCAGTTCATCACCCTTAGCCTCACCATCGCTGTCGCCGCCGGCGTTTATTTCTTGGTCACTCAGAAGCTGCGGGTGGAAGAAGCCGGTGAGTTCCTCGGCATTCTCACCAAACGCTTCCGTCGCAAAGCATGAAACGCCGTCGTGTCTGGCTGATTGCAGGGGGACTCCTGATCCTGATCTGGAGTGGAGTCGCCATCGTCATGAAGCAGACCGATCCTCTTGTCTCGTGGCCAGAAAAGGTCATCGCTCTGGCGGAGGAAGCCCCTTGGCTGCATGGGGATGAAGGCACCTATGAATCACGGCATCTGTATCTGGATCGTTTGATCACGAATCAGAATCGCCTGGATGTGTCTCAACGCCGTCGCCTCCGCGAAGAAGGGCAGGAGGTCTTGGATAAATTCTTCACCTCTCTTACCGAGGAAGAACAAAAGGAGTATGTGAACCGCACCGTGGACCCACATCTGGACAATCTGGATCGCGGTCTCAAACTCCTGCCCACCGAGGAGCGCAAGCGACTGGTGATGCGCATGCGCAATGACCTCAAGAACTTGCGTGGGCGCACGCCCGACGGCGACCGTCTCTCCGATCAAGATCGTGAGTTCATGGACATGATGGTGTCTGAAGACCCGGTGCTGTTTTTACGTGCCGCTCCACTCAAAACGAAGATGGAACTCGCCCCCGTGCTGGAAGATCTGCAATCCCGCGTGCAGGGGCTGAGGCGTTAAGCCTAACCAGCGATGGATTCGACATCCTAAGTGATTCAGGAACCCATCGAGGAAATGGATGGAAGCAGCGCGGACACTCTTGTCCGCCGCCTTCAAATGGCGGCGAAGCCGCGAAGAGAGGGGGTGCGGCCAGGGGAGTCCATCATGCCTTCGTACCATTCGGAGCCGTCGATTTAATAAGTTGGTGGGTTCCGTTCTTCAAAACAAGCGCTAACCATCGTTCAACCACGGCAAACAACCGCAAACTCCCCAGCTCTCCCCTACCCTTCCACCTCGAACTCATCCGCCGGATCAAAGGGCGGCATGGGCACATTGATGATGCGCAGATTCCCCACCGCGCGATGCACGCAGCCGGGGCGGATCATCACACTGGTCATCGGCTTCAGCGGGATCTTCTCCCCATCCAGTTCCAGATACCCCTCGCCCTCAAGGACGATGTAGATCTCCGTCATGTTCTTGTGATAGTGCAGCTTCGCATCCGCATGGATGTCCGTCAGGTGCACCGTCGCCAGATTGTTCCAAGGCTCCTTAAACGCCCGCCGCGCCTGCCCACAGGGACAAGGCGTCGGCGTGATCTCATCCAACTGGGCGACAGCGTAACGGGGCTCGGAGGTGGATTCGACTTGGGACATGGAAGAGACTGGCGCAGGGGTAATTGTGTGCAAAGGGGAAACTGAGCTGTAGTTTCTTGGCTGATGTGTCCTTGACCGACTTATTCAGGGCAAGGTCAAGGGATGCATCTTTCGTGTGCCATGTTTCTGAAGAAAATTCCAGAGATTGGCCCTGAGTTTTTGGCTCTAGGGCTAATCAAGGCTTGTGAGGTTGACACATCGGCTGATCTCGACTTACCCTTTATGGTAAGCTGTTTTTATCTCGAACGTTTTGGATAATCGAGCTTGGTGTATGACACGTTTATTTGCCCTTATTGTTTATTCGATTTTTTGCCTAAGTTCATGCGCGACACAATCGAGCTTCAAAGTAACTTCCCAGGCAGGCAACACACTGTCATTCCAAACTGAATACCGTCCGTACAACGTGCATGGTGGAAGGTCTGTGTCTATTTTTGCCCATGCTGCGCGTGATCATGCCGTTGATTCCGCGATTCAGCAAAGCCAGAAAGATAGCCGCCAGGTTGAGCAAATAAGCCTTACAGGAGGCGACTTCAGCTATAGCCCATCAGGATACTACACATTCGTCATTGATGGAGACATGACGTATGGACCGCCAGCCAAGGAAGGCTTGGTTATTATTGATGAAACAGATTTAATCTCCAAGGCAAAGAGGAATGGAGACCGGAATCAGATTATCAGCACAGTTCTCTCGCCGGGAATAACGGCCATCAATAGCACGTTGATCGGCGATCCACAGATGTCCAAATATCAATATCGCAAACCATGAAAACAAGGCTAATTGTTTAGAGCGTGTTATGAACTCTTGAGAAGAGGGAGTTAAGCATCAGCACGGCAAAGGCCAGCCAGTGGATGCCTGCTAGGGAAGTCGTCAACCGTTCATAGTCTCTTGCCAGACGCCGGAACCGCGCTGACCAGGCAAATGAGCGTTCTACCACCCAGCGCCTGGGCAGTAACACAAAGCCCTTCTTGGCTTCTTGAAGTTTCACCACTTCCAGCCTGATGCCCTCTGTTTGGGCAGCTTCGGCGGGCTGCTCTCCTGTGTAACCTTGATCCACATAGGCCA